>JAJFIM010000254.1 GCA_021774995.1 Alphaproteobacteria bacterium
AAGGCGCTGCCGTGAGGTGATCGGCGTGGACGTGCGTTTCTAAAATCCAGACAACGGTCAAATCTTGCGCGGCGACGTAATCCAAAATGCTATCGGCGGAGGTGGTGGAAGTGCGCGCCGCCTTCGGGTCGTAATTCAGCACTGAATCTATGATGGCGGCGCGGCGGGTGTCGGGGTCGTGAACAACGTAAGAAAGCGTGAAAGTCTCTTTGTCGAAAAATACTTTGATTTCGGGTTGTGCAGCCATGAGCGCCCCAATCTGACTTTATGGTTTTGGAGAGACAGAGTTTTTTTAGAGCGTGACACTACAATCCCACCCCCTCGCGATCAACTGGGGCAAAAGGGGCCCGTCATTTTGTAACTCTGGCGTCAGAGGCTTATGACGCGCCCTTTATAGCTCAGTGCCGTGTGATAGTGACGCGTTTTAGGACGTCGCCGGATTGCTCGGCATAAAGACTCAAAAAAATCGCCAAATCACCCAGCGTGTAATTTTGGGGAAGGATGAGCTCGGCCAGCCCCTTTTCGAAAACAGCCGAAACTTTAGTCGCAGCCTGAGGCGGCGTATTTGGGGTCTGAGAGAGGGTTTGCATGGTGACGCTCCTAACTGAGTTTTACCTGTCTTAGCGGCATTGGCTTCACGTCCCCGGTCTCATCACTGCAATCATCGGGCCAAAAACAACCTCCAGGCGCATTAAAGGCTGGTGATTCATGACCCATTTTGAAACAATGGGTTTTAGTAAAGTCTTGCATAGGCGTGGGGGAAACATCATTTTAATGCATCTCAAAGTAGCCCTCGCCTGCTTCATGACGGTGATCTTAGGTCTTGCGGAAACGGCGCATGGCGCGGCGTGGACTCAAAAAAAAGGCGATGGCCTGATCATCGCCTCGTTTACCTATGACACTGCGAAAAAGAGCTTCAACGCAGTTGGCGGGCTGGAAAGCAGCCCCGATTTTGAAAAGCTCGAAGCCAATATTTACATTGAATACGGGTTCACAGACTGGCTGACAGTGCTTCTATTGCCGGGATATCAGCAGGTCTCAACAGGGTTCAGTGGTGCAAAGCGCGTTGAGAGCGGCATCAATAACACCGGTCTAGGCGGGCGACTCAGGCTTTTCAAAAAGGGGGGTCATGTGGTTTCCGTCGAGGGAACGTTTTTTCTGCCGGGCGGACTCAACACGGCGGAAACGACTGTTTTGTCGCGCGGCAATGGCGATCTGGAATTCAGAGCATTATATGGGGCATCGCGTGATTTCACGTTTTTCTCCCGTACTTTTCCTGGTTTCTTGGATGTGCAAGTAGGCTATCGCCAACGCGACGGGGCGCCCGCCAATGAATTCCGCGCGGATATGACCTTTGGACTGCGCCCTTTCAAACGTTGGCAGATCTTGGCGCAGTCCTTCAATATCATCAGCGACGGAGCGGGCAAGCAGACTGCGCAAAACGCATTCCCGGCGTTTAACATTCATAAAGCGCAGCTGGCCGGCGTTTATGACGTCTCTAAGAGGTTTTCCATCCAGATTGGCGGTTTCAGGACTCTTGTCGGGCGCAATATTGTCCGGGAATCGGCGGCTTTTGGCGCCATCTGGATTCGGTTTTGATCGCCTGGTGGCTAAAACCCCAAGCTTTTCAAAAAGTTGAAGTCAAAGAGCCTTAAGTTCCATTTAATTTCACTCCGTCACTTGATAAGATCCAATCGGGTGGACTGCATGGTCGCCCCCATCAATAAGGGTTCATGAGGAGCATGCCGATTCTTAGCAAGCGCATCGTTTATTCCGTGGCTGGAATTGCGGCAGTGATTGCCGCCGTCTATGCCTATCAATCCGGCAATGGCGCCGATACCGGGGCGTCGCCCTGGGCTGGGCGGCCGCCAACGCCTGTTGTCGTTGCGCCTGTTGTCATGGGTGAATTTGTCGATTCCATTGAAGCCCTTGGAACCGCTCTTGCCAATGAATCGATCATCGTCAAATCCAAGATCACTGAAACCGTGACTTCGGTGAATTTTGAAGATGGTCAAAAGGTTGAGCAGGGCGATGTACTGATCGAATTAATGGATGTGGAGGCGCGCGCTGATCTTGACGAGGCAAACGCCACATTGCGCGAAGCCGAAAAGCAATATGAGCGCGCCGCCAATCTGGTAAAAAGGGGCAGCGCCACGCAATCCAGTCTTGATACGGCTCTTTCGGCGCAGGAGAGGGCTGAAGCGCGCATCAAGGCCTTGGAGGCGCGGCTTGAGAGCCACAGAATTGTAGCGCCTTTTGCGGGCGTCCTGGGACTTCGCATGGTCAGCCCCGGCACTGTGGTCGGACCCGCCGATGAAATCACCACGCTCGATGACATCTCTATTATCAAACTTGATTTTTCCGTACCTGAAACATTTCTAGGCGCGCTTAAAGTTGGTCTGGACGTGACGGCCCGCGCCGCCGCTTTTTCCGATCACGCCTTTAATGGACAGATCACGGCCATTGACACACGCATCGATCCTATCACGCGGTCGGTTAAAGTGCGCGCGGAACTTTCCAATTCAAGTGGTTTGCTTAAACCCGGAATGTTGCTCACCACAACCGTTTTGAAAAACCGGCGCCAGTCCCTGAAAATTCCGGAAACTGCATTGGTTCCCGTTCTGAAAGACGTTTTCGTCTTTGTGGTGAACAAAGGCGAACGCGGCGCCAAAGTGGAGCGCCGCGCCATCACCATCGGCGCCCGGCGCATCGGCCATGTCGAAGTGTTGTCGGGGCTTGAAGTGGGCGAGCAGGTTGTGATCGAAGGGACCAGCCGGGTGCGGCCGGGCGCATCGGTGCGCGTTGTGGGAGATGAAGAAAAAAAAGGCCCGCCGGATATGGCCAAGCGGAAGCCTTGGCAATCTTGATGAGCCGGATGCGCCGCTGATGCGCGGCGCGCCAGGGAGGAAACCATGATTTTATCGGATGTTTCAGTCAAGCGGCCCGTTTTTGCGACGGTCCTCAGCATCGTGCTTGTCGCGTTTGGCGCCATATCCTTCACCCGGCTGCCCCTGCGGGAGCTTCCCAGCACAGAGACCCCCGTCATCGCCGTCAGCACGGCCTATACCGGCGCCTCGGCCGAAGTTGTGGAATCGCGGATCACGCGCGTGGTTGAAGATCAGATCGCCGGCATTGAAGGCATTGACCACATCGCGTCGACTTCCAAGAACGGTCAGTCAAGCGTATCGATCTTTTTTGAACTGGATCGCGATCTGGACGCGGCCGCCAGCGATGTGCGCGACGCCGTGGCGCGCATTGGCGGGCGTTTGCCGCAAGGGGTGGACACGCCGCGCGTCTTCAAAATGGAGGCGGACGCGTTTGCCATCATCTGGTACACGCTGGGGTCAAACTCCATGAACATCATGGAACTGACCGATTACGCCGTGCGCAATATTATTGATCGCCTGGCGGTGATAGACGGCGTTGGCCAGGTTCAGGGCGGCAACGGCACCATTTATTCCATGCGCATCTGGCTTGACCGCGTGGCGATGGCGGCGCGGGGGTTGACGGTAACGGACGTTCAGCAAGCCATACAGGCGCAAAATATTGAATTGCCGGCGGGCAGTATCGAATCTGACGCGCGGGATTTTCCCGTGCGCATCGCCAAGACCTATTCAACGCCGGAAGACTTTCGCGAACTGCTGATCAGGGAAGGCGCGGATGGGCATTTCATTCGTCTGGGCGAAGTGGCGAAAGTTGAAATCGCCCCGCGCGAGAGGCGGCTTATGTTCCGCGGCAATGGCATAAACCAACTCGGTATTGGCATTGTCAAGCAATCAACGGCGAACGAATTGGAAGTGGCGCGGGGCGTCAAGGCGGAAATAGAGAAAATTAAAAAATCTCTGCCCGACGGGATGGAAATATATACCAGTTTTGACGGCACTGTTTTTGTCGAAAAGGCGGTTGAAGAAGTTTACAAAACCATTGCGATCGCAACCCTTCTTGTGATCCTGGTGATTTATGGATTCTTAGGGTCCTTCCGCGCGGCTTTGGTGCCCGCAATTGTGGTTCCCGTTTGTTTGATCGGCACTTTTGGCGTTCTTTATATACTGGGTTATTCCATCAATATGATGACCCTGCTGGCGCTTGTCCTGAGCATCGGATTGGTGGTGGACGATTCAATCGTTGTTCTTGAAAATGTGCAACGCCGCATTGAAGATGGTGAACCGCCTTTGGTGGCCTCGTATCGCGGCGCGCGTCAGGTGGCCTTTGCGGTGATCGCCACGACATTGGTTTTAGTGGCGGTGTTTTCTCCCCTGATTTTTGTCGAGGGTTTTGTCGGAAGATTGTTCGGCGAATTGGGCGCGACCATTTCAGCGGCCGTGATTATTTCCAGTCTGGTGGCGCTCTCCCTGTCGCCGATGATGTGCTCGAAACTATTGAGCGTCGACCGGGTTAACGCGGCCAAGCAATCATTCATCTCGCGCCATGTGGATCGGATTCGCGAAAAATATCTGACGCTTTTAAAGCGGATCATTCCGCATCCCATTATCAGCATTCTGACCCTTGTTGGGGTTTTTGCGCTGATTGGCGTGCTCTGGCAGGGCGTGCCCAAAGAACTCGCCCCCAAAGAAGACCGCGGCATGATCAACGCCATGGTTACGGCCCCCGAAGGAACGAGCTTTGATCATATGGTCAAGAAAATGGGCGAGGTTGAGAGCATGCTCATGTCTTATGTGGAAAGCGGCGAGGCGGCCCGCATCGCCGTGCGCGTGCCCGGCGGGTGGGGGCAGAACAGGGATTTTCATACGGGCCGCGCGTCCATCGTGCTGAACGATTGGGACGAAAGGGACAGAAACGGACTTGTTATCGCCGATGAAATCAGCGGTAAACTGGCGCAGATTCCAGGACTGTTTGGTTTTGCGGCGATGAATCAGGGCATGGCGAGCCAGTGGGGCGCGCAGGTGCAGATGGTGCTAACCGGTCCCGATTATGAAGAAGTCGCGGCGTGGGCCAATATTATCACGGGCAAAGCGCGGCAAAATCCGGGCCTGATGCGCGTTGATACGGACTACAAGCCCACCAAACCAAAACTCGATTTGGTCATTGATCGCGCGCGCGCCGCCGCGCTGGGCGTCTCTGTGCAAACAGTTGGCGAAACGTTGGAGACCATGCTGGGCTCCCGCAGGGTGACGACATATACATATAAAGGGCGTGAATATGACGTGGTCTTGCAGGGCCGCGAAGAAGACCGGCGTGAACCCAACGATCTGACCAACCTCTTTGTCCGGGCGGCCAAGGGATTCCGCGGACCGCTGGTGCCGCTGTCAAATCTCGTCTCCGTGAAGGAAATCGCTGATGTGGGCGCGCGCAAGCGCTGGAATCGCCTGCAATCGGTAACGGTGTCGGCGAATTTGAGTCCCGGATATTCCATGGGCGAAGCCTTGGATTATTTAAACGGCGTGGTTGCCGCCGATCTGCCTCCGGGGCCTAAAGTTGATTACAACGGCGAATCGAAAAGATTTCTGGAACAGGGGAGCGCGCTGCAGTTCGCCTTTGGGTTTGCGCTTCTTCTCGTCTTTTTGGTTCTGGCGGCGCAGTTTGAAAGTTTTGTTCACCCCTTCATCATTATGCTGACGGTTCCGGTGGCGATTGCGGGCGCATTGCTTGGGCTTTATCTCATTGGAAGCAGTCTGAATGTCTATAGCCAGATCGGCATGGTTATTCTCATCGGCATTGCGGCGAAGAACGGCATTTTGATTGTTGAGTTCGCAAATCAATTGCGCGACCAGGGTTACGAGTTTATGGACGCCTTGGTTGAATCTTCCCGAACCCGCTTTCGTCCTATCGTGATGACGGGGCTATCAACGGCGGCGGGCGCGATCCCGCTTATTCTCACCACCGGACCGGGGGCGGGCAGTCGAACCACCATCGGAATTGTGATTTTCCTGGGCGTGATGGTGGCGACCGTGTTGACCCTTTTTATCGTGCCTGTGTTTTATGCGCTTCTGGCGCGCCATACCGGCTCGCCGGGACGGATCGCAAAAATGCTCTCCGATTATGAAGTCGGTGAACCTAAAGCGCCCCCCGCGGCGCCGGCGGAGTGAGAAATTTATACAGAACGCAGCGGCAATTCCGTGCGGTAGTTTACGCGCTTCAAGGCAAAGCTTGATTTGATGCTGGACACGCCAGGAACGCGCGTCAGTTTCTCTTGCAAAAACAGTTCGTATGCAGATAGATCGGAAACCACCACGCGCAGGTGGTAGTCCGCGTCGCCGCTCATGAGATAACCCTCCATGACTTCCGGCCATTGATGTATGGCCGCCTCAAAGCGCTCCAAATAATCGCCAATCTGGCGCTCCAGGCTGACTTGTACAAAAACATTGACGGTCAGGCCGACGGTGGCCGGCTCCAGCAGGGTGACGTAACGGCTGATGATATTCTCCGCTTCCAGGCGGCGCACCCGCCTGAGGCACGGGCTGGGCGATAACCCGACAGCTTCCGCCAGATCGACATTGCTGATCCGTGCGTCAGCTTGAAGCCTCTCCAATATTTTTAAATCTATCTTATCAAGTTCCATAATTGGAATTATATGCCAAATAACTTCTATATTCAATTTAATATTGCTATTATTTCTTGTTATTGGGCAATCAATGAAATTTTCTAAATTGGCGAGTCTGCTAGATTGCTGAAGGCCCGGCAAATCGATAAAGGGGCGGCGTAACAGGAGCGGCGGAATGGCTTTGGCAAGACCCAATGAAGTGGACGAAATAGCTGCGTTTACGCGCGATGACGTGACGACGCTTGAGCAATTGGAATCCCAGGTGCGCTGGCTCTCCACCTGGACGATCCACAACGCCAACAGCTTGCGCCCCAGCCGGGACGGGCTGAAAGTCGGCGGGCACCAGGCGTCCTGCGCCTCTATGACGACGCTGATGTCGGCGCTTTATTTCCATGTTTTGCACCCGCGCGACAGAGTGGCGGTCAAGCCGCACGCCAGTCCCGTCTTTCACGCTATCCAGTATTTATTAGGCCATCAGTCTAAAGAACAATTGCAGCGTTTTCGCGCCTTGGGCGGGGCGCAGTCTTACCCATCGCGCACCAAAGACAAAGACGACGTTGACTTTTCCACCGGGTCGGTTGGCATGGGCGTCGCGCTGACGGCCTTTGCGTCGCTGGTGCAGGACTATTTGGCGTCCAAGGGCGCGATTGCTAAGCCGGATATGGGGCGGATGATTGCGCTTCTCGGGGACGCCGAACTCGATGAGGGAAATATTTACGAGGCGTTGATTGAATCGTACAAACACAGGGCGCGCAATGTCTGGTGGATTGTTGACTATAACCGGCAAAGCCTTGACGCGATAACGAGCGAGCGCATGTTTACCCGCTTTGACGATATTTTTGGCGCGGCGAAATGGGATGTGGTCACGCTGAAATACGGCAAAGCCCAAGAGGCGGCTTTCGCAAAACCAGGCGGCGAATCGCTGCGCAACTGGATCGACAAATGCCCGAACGCACTCTACGCCGCGCTGACTTTCCAGGGCGGGGCGGCGTGGCGCGCGCAATTGATGAGCGATATCGGCGCCAAACGCGGCGTGAAAAAAATCCTTTCAGAATATGATGACGCGCAATTGGCCGGTTTGATGACCCAATTAGGGGGGCATTGCATGGAGACGCTTCTTGAAGCGTTTCACGGCGTTGCGGATGACCGGCCAAAGCTTTTCATTGCCTATACGGTTAAGGGATACGGACTGCCGCTTCAGGGGCACAAGGACAATCACTCGGGCCTCATGAACGCTGCGCAAGTTGAGTCCCTGCGTGAGAAAATGGGAATTGCGCCAGGCGCCGAGTGGGACGCGTTGGGCGGATTTATGCAAGCGGATAAAGCGCGCCTCCAATCTGTTTTGAGGCAGGTTCCTTTTGGGCAAGTTAAAAACCGGCGTTACGCCGCGCCCCAAATCGACGTGCCCGGCGAGGGCCGGTTTCCCGCGCCCCAAGCCGAAAGGGAATCGACGCAAGCCGCTTTTGGTAAAATCTTGAATGAGCTGGCGCGCTCCGACACCGAGCTAGCGGCGAAGATCGTCACCACGTCGCCGGACGTCACGGTGTCGACCAATCTCGGGGGCTGGGTTAATCAGCGCGGTATCTACAGCCGCACCGAACAATCGGATGTATTCCGCGAAGCGAATATCGCCTCTGCGCAAAAATGGGTGATGTCGGCGTCGGGTCAGCACATTGAACTTGGCATTGCGGAAAACAATCTGTTCGTGCTGCTGGCGGCGCTGGGACTGTCCCATTCCGTGTTTGGCGAACGCCTTCTGCCCATCGGCACGCTCTATGATCCGTTTATCGCGCGGGGGCTTGACGCCCTCAATTACGCCGCCTATCAGGACGCCCGCTTTATGGTGGTGGCGACGCCGTCCGGCATAACGCTAGGGCCGGAAGGCGGCGCGCATCAGTCCATATCCTCGCCGCTCATCGGCATGGCGCAGCCGGGCCTTGTGACATTCGAGCCGTCCTATATTGATGAATTGTCTGAAATCATGCGCTGGGCGTTCGGCTTTATGCAAGCCGACAATGGCGGGTCGGTTTACCTGCGTCTCACCACGCGCGCCATCGATCAGGCGCCAAGGCCGCGCGGCGAAACGTGGCCGGGGGATCTTCTCAAAGGGGCGTATTGGCATGTGCCGCCGGAACCGGGCGCTGAGCTTGCCATTGTTTATACCGGCGCCATTGCGCCTGAGGCCATTGCGGCCCATGAACAAATTCTAGAGGATATTCCGGGTGCGGGACTACTGGCTGTTCCGTCGGCGGATCTTCTGCACCGCGATTGGACGCGGGCGCGGGCGAGCGCGTGGACGGGGGAGGGACAGCCATCCTCGCATATCGATGACATATTGGCGCCGCTTGCCCCGGGGGCGGGACTGGTGACCGTCACCGACGGCGCCCCGCAAGCCTTATCGTGGCTCGGCGGCGTGCGCGGCCACCGGCTCATGCCGCTGGGGATAGAGTCTTTCGGCCAGTCGGGGGATTTGATTGATCTGTACGATACATACCGGATTGATGCCGAAGCTATACTCGACGCCTGCGCAACAGTGTTCTTACGCCCCACAAAACAGCGACGTCGCGAATGAGCATATTAATCAGAAAAAACGGAATTACTCTTAGTTCTACCAATCGATGCGCTCAATGCCGTCGAAGGTGATATCCGACCCGTCGCTGAATGTAATCACACCGGATTGATCCACCCCAAGATCGAGAAACCCTGTTTCACTATCAATGGTGAAAGTGTCGCCGCCGTCGATCGCCACAGTCCAGCTTTCGGTGGTCGAGTGTTGGGCCGATAAATCCGTTTTGTTTACGCTGTCAGTCCAGTTTAACGACTTTGCGGTCAATGTATTGTCGATCGGCACTGCGGCCACTTCGGTCAGAACAGGCGCATTGGCGGCTAGATTTGATGTGTCGATTTGAATGCTGTCCACGCCGCCCGCACCGCCTGAGATGACATCGCTTCCGTCCCCCTTGGCGAAGTTAAAAATATCATCGCCGCTATTGCCGCGAATGAGGTCATCGCCGCCCGTGCCGATGATTGTGTCATTTCCCGCGCCGCCGTCGATTTCCTCGATGGAGGTGAGGGTGGTGGTGGAGAAATCCAGGGCGTCGCCGCCGCTGGTTCCGCGCACGATGTCATAGCCCCCGCCACCGTCGATCTCTTCCACGCTGTCGAGATTGGAGAGATTATTCTGGACGTTAAAGACTTCACCATAGCGCGAGCCGACCAGTTTGTCCGCGCCGTCGCCGCCGTGGAACTGATCGACGCCATTATTGGCGCCGTAGATGTAGAAGCTGTCATTGCCCGCACCGCCGGTGAGATCGTCATCGCCGCTATTGCCGCGAATGAGGTCATCGCCGCCCGTGCCGATGATTGTGTCATTTCCCGCGCCGCCGTCGATTTCCTCGATGGAGGTGAGGGTGGTGCAGGAAACATCTATGAGGTCCCCGTCTACCGTTCCACGGATAACATCATACCCCGCGCCGCCGTCAACCTCTCGAATTTCATGAATATTGTTTAAATCACCATCAGTGGTGAACGTATCCCCCCACCGTGTGCCGGCAATTGTTACACTATCCTCACCTGGCGGCGGGCAGTGGTTTACGGCAAGGGTAAAATCGGTTGAAACGGAGGCGCCTGAAGTGTCCGTTGCCGTGACTGTGATCGGCGTTTCGCCGTCATCGCCGTTTGTAGGCGTTCCGGAGATCTCTCCGGTGGCGGGATCGACGGAGATCCAGTCGGGGCCGTCGACGGAATAGGTGAGGCTGTCGCCCGCGTCGACATCGTCAAAATGCGTTGAGGCGTCATACGAGAAGGGCGCGTCTTCGGACGTTGCCTGATCTGTGATGCCGGTGTCGGTGGGGGCGTCGTTGACATTGTCGACGGTGAGGCTGAAGGAAGTTGAGACGGCCGCGCCGCTGGAATCGGTTGCGGTGACGGTGAGGTTAGCGGCGCCGACATCGGCGTTGCCGGGGCTGCCGGTGATCTCTCCGGTGGCGGGGTCCACGGAGATCCAGTCCGGTCCGTCGACGGAATAGGTG
>JAJFIM010000255.1 GCA_021774995.1 Alphaproteobacteria bacterium
CTGAGTTGGCGCAGGCTAGTCCACGCTTCCACCCAACCGGCCAAAGATTCAGGCGTGAAGAGATTTTGGCGCAGCGCCCCCTCCCCGGCTGCGATTTCAGGCGGCGGGCATTGGCGGGCCGCGCCTGTCACGGTGCTTTGAATCCAGTTCAACAAGAGATCGATAAACAGCGCAAATTCGTTTTCCGCACCGCGGCGGGACAGCCGGTTCGCCATGTCGGTAGCGATCAACATATCCACAGTGGGAAGGTTTGCGAGGAGCCCAAGCATTTCCTGGTACAGTTCGAGACCGCCCCCCGCCGCGAGTTGCAAACCACGGCCTACGCTGCCTTGCGCCAATTGCGCCAAGGGGCCGAGTGTACTTTCTGCAATACCAGGGACCTGCGCCGTCACGGCGGCGGCAAAAGCGTCCCCTTCGAGAGGCCGCAGATTTAAGCGCCTGCACCGGGAGCGGATGGTTGGAAGAAGGCGTCCAGGCGCATGCGCCAGCACCAAAAAGAGAGATTTTTCAGGCGGTTCTTCCAAAGTTTTCAACAAGGCGTTGGCCGCTTCAATGGTCATGTCATCAGCCGTGTCAATCAGGCAAATACGCCATCCCCCTACCCCCGCCGATAGAGCAAAAAAATCATTGAGATTGCGCACTTCATCGACAGTGAGGGCGGTTTTAATACGCTTGGTCTTGAAATCCCATGGGCGTTTGAGCACCAATAAATTAGTATGCGACTGTGACATGATTTGGCTGGAGATTTGCGCGCCGGGATCGACGTAAAGGCTTGTATGGCTGTCGGGGCCAAGAAGGCTAGGCGCCTGCTCCTGCAAAAGGAAACGGGCGATACGGTAGGCCAATGTTGCCTTTCCCACGCCCGGCGGCCCCGTAATCAACCATGCATGGGGCAGTTTCCCACTCCCCCAGCTATTCAGAAACGTCTTTTCTGCATCTTCTTGCCCCATAAGATGAAAATTTTCACGCGGATGGGCAAATCCGGGCAAGCGATCGGATTCTTCATTCTCTGCGCTCATTTCCCAATCTCCGCGTTGAACGTCTTATGGAACTTGCCGCATAGGGCCTGCCAGATCATATCCGTGACCTGGTCCGGCGGCGCCATCGCATTAATCACCACACATCTTTGAGGGTGAGCTTCGGCAATATTCAAAAAAGCCTGGCGCAAAGTTTCGTGGAACGCCTGATCCATTTTTTCGTAGCGGTCCTCATCGCCATGACGGGCTGCGGCGCGGGTTAGCCCTTCTTCGACAGGCAGATCAAGCATAAATGTCATATCAGGCCCGTGGGAGCCGACAACCTGCTGGTACAGCACCTCTATAAAATCGGCGCCCAATCCTTGTGCGACCCCCTGATAGGCCATGGTTGAATCGGCAAAGCGGTCGCAGAGCACCCATTTATTTTGTTGCAGCGCCGGTAAGATTGCAGCGCGCAAATGCTCTGCCCGCGCTGCGTAATTCAGCAGGGCTTCGCTTAGCGGACTCCATCGATCCGCCGCGCCCTTCACCAGCAAGTCCCGAATTTGCTCTGAAGCTGGAGACCCTCCAGGCTCACGCGTGGCGTGTACGGACAGGCCGCAGGTGCGCAACCGCTCGGACAGAGCTAGAATCTGCGTGCTCTTCCCCGCTCCCTCGCCGCCTTCTAATGTAATGAATGCGCCGGCCACGGCCCTTAGAACTCCTGTAAAATAAAGAAGCCAAGTTGTAGCGGCTGACGCCGAAAAATCAATCTAAGGCCAGTAAAATCATTCAGGCGGCGCCAAGCGTTCTTTGACCAAATGGACGATGGCGTCCCCTAACCGGCCAAAAAGACCTAATTTTCCGATATCTTCCGCAGCATAGAGTGGCCGCACAATATTTGGGCCATCAGGCGTCGTCACGCTCAGCTCAGCGATTTTCTGACCTTTTTCGATTGGGGCAACCACAGGTCCGACATAATTGATGCTGACATTCATGCCTTTTCTATCGGAGTTGCGCAAAACGACATAGAGCGGATCGCGGATTTCAAGATCGACTTTATCACGCTTGCCTTGCCATACATCCGCTGCTCCGACAATTTGCCCCCCCGTATAAAGATCGTATGGCTTAAACTCACGAAAGCCGATTCGTAAAAGACGCTGGGATTCAGTTGAGCGTTCCTGCTCGGAACCTAATCCATTGACGACGAGTATCAGCCTTCGCCCATCCTGGATGGCGGACGAAACCAATCCGTATCCGGACTCTTCCGTGTGGCCTGTCTTCAGACCGTCGGCGCCAATATCTGCATAAAGCAGGGGATTGCGGTTTGGCTGCGTAATATCACTCCACGTAAATTCTTTTTCAGCGAAGTAGGGATAATAATCGGGATAATCGGCGATAATTTTGCGGGCAAGAATCGCCAATTCGCGCGCCGTCATCAATTGACCGGGATCAGGCCAGCCAGTGGCGTTTGCGAAAATTGACTTTTCCATCCCGATCTCACGGGCAAAGCGCGTCATTTCTTCGGCAAAAGCCTCTTCAGTTCCGCTGATACCCTCAGCGACAACAACGCAGGCGTCATTTCCAGATTGCACAACAATTCCCTGAATCAGATCTTCAATCCGAATTTCAGTATTAACCAGGACATACATTTTACTGCCGCCCATGCGCCAGGCTTTTTTACTGACATGGAATGTATCGTCCAGCGTCAGATTCCCTTGCCTCAGCTGGTCAAAAAGCACAGCCGTCGTCATCAATTTAGACATAGAAGCCGGGGGCATCAGTTTATCGGCGTCTTTCTCAAACAGAATGGCGCCGGTTTCCGCATCCATGAGAACGGCAAATTCGGCCCGCGTCTCAATGGGAGCAGCGATGCTAGGCGCCCACGCTGCGAAAAAAACCAGAAAAAACCCAATTAAAGCTGAAGATATTCGCTTCATAGCGTAACCTTTATTTATCAATCGACCACGATACGCGCGTCTGTATGTCCATCATAAATCAACTCGTTCAACTTTTGGTCCGCTAAGCTCACTGACTGCAGCGGCCCCAGCCAAACCCGGAAGAACTGCGTTTCCCCAATCATCTCAGCGCGCACCTTAACCGGGCCGAAGCGCCCCAGCTTCTCGCGCAGACGGTTGGCGTTTAGCGGGTCCATGAAAGCTCCAGCCTGAATATAAAGCGCAGAGACGGTGGCAACGGGAAGCGTCATTATCTGGCCGTTAACCCGCGCCTCACCAATGCGCGGTTTCGCGATGGGTCCTGCCGCAGCAGGTTGAGAGACAATAGATCCCGTCACTTGCGTATTTTGAGGGGGAGTTGAGATCATGGGGCTGGATTTTGCGCCCGGCGGAGGCGATAAAACTTCTCGCGAGACAACCATGGTGGGCGCGGCGTTTGTCGCATCTCGTTCTTTTTGAGTGACCACCGGCGTTTTCGCCACGAATGATTCCAGTGATGCGCGGCCGACATATTCGACCCGCACTTTCGCCGTGCCCTGATTCAAAAATCCGAGTTCTTTGGCCGCCCGCTTTGACAAGTCTATAATGCGTCCATTGGCGAAAGGCCCCCGGTCATTGATCCGCACAATCAGAGCGCGCCCATTCTCCAAATTTGTTACCCGCACATTCGTCGGCAAAGGCAGCGTGGGATGCGCGGCGGAAATGGCGTTCATATTAAATATCTCGCCATTCGCCGTTTTCCGGCCATGAAACTGTTTGCCGTACCAGGAGGCAACGCCCGTGCGGTTATAATTTGTATCTACGCGGGGAATATAGCGCACGCCCTTAATGTAATAAGGTTTGCCTAATTTATAGGTGCCGGGCTGGGGAGATTGTGGCCCGGAGGGGGTTCCACAACTCGCCACTAATCCGCAGAAAAGGGCAAAAATTCCCCATTTTGCCGCTCCCTGGAGGCCCATTTCAAATGTCTTCAAAACGGGCGCCCTCAACCGGCGCTTATTCTCAATGTCTTCTGCTTGATAACGCAACACGGGAATACAACTCATCCATAT
>JAJFIM010000256.1 GCA_021774995.1 Alphaproteobacteria bacterium
CCGGGCTTTTTTGTGATGATGTTAATGGCGCCCGCGAGGGTGTTTTTGCCAAAGAGCGCCCCTTGCGGGCCCCGCAAAACCTCGATCCGCTCAATGTCGATCAATTCCTGATTAAAGTTTTCAGGCCGCCCGGTATAGACGCCGTCGAGGTAAAACCCGACCCCCGTCTCAATGCCCACGAAACGCACAAGAGTTGAAATGCCGCGAATGCTGACAAGGCCCTGGACGGTTCCGCCTATGCCCCCGCCTTGGCTGGCGTTGGGGATAAAATCGAGAACCTGGTCAAACGAATCGATCCCCGATCCTTTTAATTGGTCGCCGCTGAACGCACTGACCGCCAATGGCGCGGTCTGCAGATTTTCTTCCTTTTTGCGCGCGGTAACCGTTATTTCGTTCAATTCCGCATGTGCGTTTGAAGCAAACGGCGCGGCGCCAAGCATGAGCGTGAGCGCGCTTGCGGTTGAACGAAGACCTCTTTTCATGCGATGTGTGCGTGGCGTTTTCATTGGCGATCCCCCTTGATCAATGCAATCGCGCGTTGCCCATTGCGGACGTCTCGAGAAAGCGCAATTCTTCAAGCTGGGATCATTTCAGAACGGCTCTCACGCGTCTTTTTCTTATATCACCTATTCGTTTGCCAGGATCATTTTAGCGCCGTGCGGCGGCGTAGCGGGCGTTTACCATGATGGGCGCGCTTGAAAAAAAGCGCGTCTGTTCTCCGCGTTCTTTTCGGGGCGCGGCGCTAATTTGGAATTCTTTCGCGTTGGGGGTATCCTCCAGCATTGGCGTAAATCCTTGAACGCCGTGGGTTTGAGCCGCATTTGGCGTGAGAAAAGGCAAAGCATGCACTCTGATCTCCAACAGCCCGTCCCAGCGTTTCATTGGACGGATATGGAAGCCTACGCCCCTCATCTTTTAGGGGCCGGCGCCAGCCCCTCAATGTATGCGCAAAACGATTTCGGGTCCCTGTCGCGATATATGCTGCCTGATGAGGTCGGCGATGGGTGGCTCGAATTTGTGGAATTAAACGACCCGATGCGCGTCCTTCTTTTTGATTGCCATTGGAAAAAAGCACGCACCCTGATTGTGCGTGACGAGGACTGGATCAGATTCAATTTTGGTCTGGCGCTAAATATGTTCATGACCTTTGGAGATCATGAGGCGGCGCGGGTGCGCGGGCCCTCTTGGCGCGTCATCAACAATCCAAAAGGCGCCGATACGCTTGAAGAAATACCGCGAAATTCTCAAACAGCCTGGGTTACTGTCTGTTGCAAACCGGATTTCATTGCCGCGCTGGCGGGATTATCTCAGGACGATATGCCCCATCCCTTACGCAATGATTTTTACGAGGAAAGCCCGGAGACGTTTTATCAGTTATTCGACTTTACGGCGCGTTTGAATACTATCACAGCCGATATTCTGCGCACGCCTTTGGAGGGGGGCCTCAGGGTTGCCTATATCAAAGCGCGCGCGGTTGAACTTGTGTGCTTGGCCTTGCAGCACATTTTACACCCGGCCGCCAAAGACGTCATTCCCGTCAAGCTCTCAAAGCAGGATATCTCCGCTCTCAAAAAGGCGCGTAAAATTTTAGAGGCGCGATATGCGCGCCCCCCCACGATCAAAGAGCTTAGCCGCGAGGTGGGCGTTAATCGAAACAAGCTATATTATGGATTCCGGCTTATTTTTGATCAGACTGTCAAAGAATATATTCAGGATTTGCGTCTTGCCCAAGGGCGAAAACTGTTGATGGACACGAAGATGTCAATCTCTGACATTGCTTCCAATGTAGGGTTTAAACACCAATGTAATTTTTCGACGGCGATAAAAAAGAGATTTGGCGTGACGCCGCTATCCATGAGAGAGAACAATAAGTATTGATCTCTTGGGAAATCGCGTCGCGCGTGAAACAGTAATACGAGACTATGGAATATGGCATGTCATCAAATCCTGCGTTAACCGCCTTGGGCGCGTGTATTGCGTGCGGTTCTTCTCACTTATGGAAATATTTGGATCTGGGCGATCACCCGCCATCAAATGACTTTCCAAAAGCGGAGACCTTGCAGGAGGAAAAACGCTATCCGCTTGGCGTGCAATTATGTCGTGATTGCGGGTTGTCTCAGTTGACGCATGTGGTTCCTTCCTCCGAGATATTTGACGATTACGCGTATCTTGCCTCCTCCTCAAAGCCATTGCGCGCGCATTACGCGGGCATGGTTGCCGATATATTGACGCGGTTCGTCCCGCCGGATGGGGCTCTTTGTCTTGATATTGGCGCCAATGACGGCATCACTTTGTCGGCCTATCCTTCGGGTCGTTTTCGCGCCGTCGGGATTGAACCGTCCAATGCCGGTAAAGTGGCTGTTGAAAAAGGATTTACAATTATAGATCGATTTCTCGATCACGAGACTGTCGGTATTTTAGGATCGAAATATGGCAAAGCGCATATTATCACAGCGACGAACGTCATGGCCCATATCCCCGATCTTCCGGGGGCTGTGAAATGCATTAAGGCGTGCTTGCATGAAGACGGCGTGTTTGTGGCGGAGTTTCCTTATCTCATCGATACGATGGAGCAGCTTTATTTTGATACGATCTATCATGAGCATGTCTCTTATTTGACGTTGACGCCTCTCGTCAAAGTTTTTGACAGAGCTGGCTTGAGGCTGTTTGACGCCCAGAGGGTGGATTTTGGGGCGTCGGGACCCGCAATAAGAATTTATGGGTGTTTGGCGGCCTCTCATCGTCAGGTTACAGATGATTTGAATACGTTGCTTGCTGAAGAAGGTGCATGGGGAATCGCCCACGAGGCGCAATATAACAAATTTTCCGGCAAGGTTCTCGAAATGAAGGCGGAATTGGTGCGCGTGATTGATGATTTGAGGGAAAACGGGAAAAGCGTCGGCGTGATGTCGGCGCCTGCCAAAGGAAACACACTGCTGAATTATTGCGGATTGGATCACGCAAAACTCGTGGCAGTGGCTGAAAATAATGCGCGAAAAATCGGGCGCGTCACGCCCGGCTCGCATATCCCCATTGTCGACGACGAGACTTTTTTATCTATGAATGTGGATTACGCGCTTCTTCTCTCCTGGAATTACGCCGATTATTTTGTCCAGCATTCAGACTTTGCCAAACGCGGGGGTAAGTTTATCATACCGCTTCCCTCACCGCATATTCGCCCAAATTAAAGATGCATGGCGCCAAAACGCAAAATATCAGTTGAGGCGGGCGACCGCAGCGCCTCTGATTTGTCGGTGTCCTTAAACGACATCAGGCCGCTGCTGGAGCTGTGCTCTGAGGTTTCTCATGGCGATATGTTCCAGGCCATAGATATCGCCGCCCTTGCGGACCCCCAATCGCACGGGTTTATCTCTCTTGCTGAATATTTTCAAATTCTTCAAGAACTCGCAGTAGCTCTGCATGATGAAACGGTTCGCCTGTCCGCCCGCCATCTCATGCCGGGGACGACCGGCTTCATTATTTCTAATATGACGTCTTGTAACACGCTGCTTGACGCCATGAAACTCATTGCCAAAACGTATAATGTTTTGCATGGCGGTGCGTATAACCGCGTCGAGGAAAGAGAAGGAAGCCTTCTTTATATTGTTGATGACAGCCATTTTCGTTACATGATGGAAAATAACAATTACATCCATTTTACGATGGATTGCGTTTTGATATTTTTACATGGAATGTTGTCTTACATATCGTCCGATGAGTTATTTCCCTTGCTGCAAAAAGTCTGCGTTAAACGAGAACGTAACAGTTTAGATAGCCGGCATATGGGTTTTTGGCGCGCGCCAACCCGGTATCAATCAAAAACCTACGCCTTGATTTATGATATATCCGCCGCCCTTCTGCCAATCACGATGAAGCCCGGCGTTTCGCCGTCGTCAAAAGACATTTACCGCCAGGTCAACCATATGATCGAAGCGAGAAAACCTTCAGTAGAGGGAGAATATGGTGTGGCCGATAAAGTGCGGGAGGCGATTGAAGTGGGCGTGGGCGACCAGAATGAAGTGGCCCGTCATTTAGGCTTCAGCGTCGCGACTTTAAGAAGGCGCTTGCTCGAAGAGGGCGCCGGATTCCGGGAATTGAGGCGCCAAGCGCTCAACGAGATGGCCCGGGCCATGCTGGCCCAGCGCGTACACGCCCATGAAGTGGCCGAAGAACTCGGCTTTTCCGATTTCAGAAGCTTTAACCGCGCATTCCGGCGCTGGAACGGCGTGACGCCCCATGAATACGCGGTAAAAGTAGTGCGCGAAGGCGATTAATCCCCCCTCTGGCGACGCCGCCCGGCTTGACCCGGCGCTCGTGTTAAGCCTGTATATGGGGTGTAAATTGTTGTATTTACACCATATTATCACTTGAGCGAAAATGACCACTGAGAATGACCCCGTCGGTCATAGCGGCGCCCGCCGCATTTTTTATAGTTCAGGCTGGCCAAAACGTCAGACATGCGTCTGATTGTTGAGAAGAGGGGAACGCTTGCCATGATATCGAAAAATATAAACAAACGCCTGACTCTGAAACGCGCGCTTAGATATTCATCTCTGGCATCCATACTCGTCGCGCTGGCGTCTCCCCCATCCATAGCTCTGGCGCAGGATGCGGCGCCTAAAACCAGAGCGGCCTTGAACGAGATCACGGTGACGGCGCGCAGGCAGGAGGAAAATCTGCAAACGACGCCGCTTTCCGTGAGCGCGTTCAGTTCCGAGACGCTGCACAATGAACAAGTGGAAAATATTGGCGATTTGCAATCTTACGTGCCCAATCTTTCGCTTCATGTGGGGGATGCGGGCAATGCGGTGATCTATTTGCGCGGGGTCGGGCAGATTGATTCCATCTCCTTCAATGATCCGGGCGTCGGGGTCTATGTGGACGATGTCTATATGGGCCGCGCTCAAGGATCGTTTCTGGAGGTGCTGGACCCGGCCAGTATTGAAGTATTGCGGGGGCCTCAAGGAACATTGTATGGGCGCAACACGATCGGCGGCGCCGTGAAATTCGTCAGCGCGCGTCCGACAAACGATTTTGAAGGCTATGTTGACGTCACCTTGGGAAATTTTGACCGCCGGCAGGTTAAAGTCAGCGCCAGCGGCCCCATCGTCAAAGACAGGCTGCTTGCCAAAGGGGCGGCGATTTATTCAAAACGCGACGGCTACGCCAAAAATCTCTTCGACGGCAAGGATGATTTTGATAAAGACCTGGCGGCGTGGCGCGGCAGTCTGCTGTTCACGCCGAATGACGATCTTTCATTTTATTTGGTTGCCGATGGATCGGATAATGATCCCTCGCGCTCCCGCTCGCCTCACAAAGAAACGCCTATTTTTTCCGTGGTGTCGGGCGCTTTCGTGCCACCCACGTCCGACCCCTTTGTGGTTGACGTTAATTTCAACAGGCTGGAGCGCCTGAAAACATGGGGCGTTGCGCTTACCTCGGAGTTTAGCCGGAATAATTTCACGCTGAAATCCATCACAGCCTACCGGGAAATGGATTATCGCACCAAGATTGATCTTGACGGCACGCGGGACAGCTCATTCGGGATTTACGATTTTGAAGACCAGGATCAATTTAGCCAGGAATTGCAATTTTCCTATATCGGGGACCGCATTTCCCTCGTTTCGGGGCTCTATTATTTCAGAGAAACGGATTCAACCTTCGCCGGCGCCATTGCACCTGACTTTTTCGTTGTCCTGCCGGTCATTGGGGTTTTTCCGTTCCCCATTATCAATGCGGGTCTTAGAGATCAGACCAATACAAGCAAAGCGGTCTATGCGCAGATTGATTATAATCTCACGCAAGCTTTGCGCATAACGCTTGGCGCCAGATACACCAAGGAAAAAAAGAATGTCAGAGCCGCGGGCGAGGAATTCTTCGGCACCGGCGTCACCACGGCGGAAGGTATGGAAGCCGTTTTCGGTACGGGCGTGGGCTTCATGCCGACCAGCTTTACCGCCAAAGACACGTGGAACTCTTTTTCTCCTAAATTCTCGGTTGACTATCAGATCACTGACGATGTGATGGTTTACGCCAGCGCCAGCCGCGGGTTTAAAAGCGGTGGATTTAACGGCCGCCTGACTGACCGCGCTCAGCCCTTCGATCCGGAAACTCTGTGGTCTTATGAGGGCGGTTTTAAATCAATGCTCGCTGACAACCGCGTGCGTTTGAACATGGCGGCGTTCTACAATGACTATAAGGATTTCCAACTCAGCCGTTTTTCCGCCGACCCGATGACCGGCGCTTTTGTGTCCGTCTTCGACAATGCCGGATCGGCCACGATATACGGCGTTGAAGCGGAAGCGACAGTTCTGGTGACGGATGCGTTCCAGCTTACGGGCAATTTTGGTTATCTTCACAGCGAGTATGACCAATTGCTCGGCGACTTTGATGTTGACGTCAGTAAGGCGCGCAATCTGGTCAATGCGCCGAAATGGACGGGCAGGGCCGGATTTACCTATGATTATGAATTGGGAGGACTCGGCTCGTTGACGCTCGGCGGCGCCGTCAGTTACCGCTCCAAGACGTATCTGACGGTCAGCAGCAGCGAGATCCTGGCGCAAGACAAATATGCTTTGCTGGACGCTTCGCTCAGCTACACCTCGCCGGATGAACATTGGAATATCATCCTGTCGGGCCAGAACCTCACAGACAAGGAATACCGCGAACACGGGTTTGATTTGAGCTCGGCGCCGGGCGTGCAATTGGGATATTACGGAACGCCGCGCACTTATAGCGTAAATCTTCGTTATAATTTCTAGCGCTGATTCTTAAAACCTCACGGATAAAAGCGAACCTGTCAGAAAGCTTCATGGCGCTTGACGAACAAACCACCGCGCTTCTCGCGCAGCTCAACAGCCAAGCGGCAAAGCCCGGCCAGGATATCTCCATTCTGGAAGCCCGCTTGGGGGCTGTGGCTTTGTTTACCGCTTTTGCCGGAAATGAAATACATGCCTGCATCACGCAAGACCGCATGGTGGAAGGCCCGTCAGGCGATGTCTGCGTGCGTTGCTATTGGCCGGAGGGGAAACAAGATACGCCTTACCCGATCATCGTTTTTTTCCACGGTGGCGGGTGGTCCATGGGCGACGTTGCTTCATATGACAGTTTTGTCCGCTCTATCTGCGCGCTCAGCCGGTCCATTTTGATCAGTGTGGATTACCGTCTGGCGCCCGAACATCGCTTTCCAACTGGTTTGGAAGACGCATATGCGGTGATGGAATGGGCGCTGAGTCACGGCGCTGAGATTAAGGGAGATGTGACAAAAGTGGCGGTGATGGGCGACAGCTCAGGGGGCAATCTGGCCGCCGTGATCGCGCATCGCATTCAAGCGCGCGCTGGTCCGCGCCTGGCCGCGCAATTTCTACTCTATCCGGTTCTTGACGTGAGCGCGCCGCATTCCCAATACCCCTCTCGTATGGCCTTTGGAAATGGCGAATATTTATTATCGCGGGACGGTATTGATTCCGCCACGAATTGGTATTTGGGAGAAGGCGCTGAAATCTCGGAATCGGAAATCTCGCCCATGCGGGAGAAGAACCTTCACATATTGCCGCCCACCGTGATCATGGTTGGCGGCTATGATCCGTTGCTGGATGAGGCAAAAAGCTACCAGGTGCGCCTTCAGGCGGCGGGCGTTCCAACGTCTTTCAAATGCTTTGAGAGCGCGATCCACGCCTTTCTTTCTTTTGGCGTTCTCGATATCGCTTTGGAAGGGCGTCAGTATCTGGCGCAAAAAATTAAAGAACTGCTTCACGACTGAACGCGCTCAGCGCGGCGCAATCCGCCTATGCGCTCGATAAAGCGGATGATATTTTCCAAACCATCGCCGGCTTTCAGATTTGTAAAAACGAACGGGCGATCCCTGCGCATTTTTTTGGAATCGCGCTCCATGATATTAAGGTCGGCGCCGACAAGGGGCGCCAGGTCCGTTTTGTTGATGATCAAAAGGTCTGAGCGCGTGATGCCCGGGCCTCCTTTGCGCGGGATTTTATCGCCCGCCGCCACATCGATCACGTAAAGCGTGATATCGGCCAGTTCCGGCGAAAACGTCGCCGCCAAATTATCGCCGCCCGATTCAATAAAAATAAGATCGAGATCGGGAAATTTTTGCCGCATGTCGGCAATCGCCGCCAGATTGATCGATGCGTCTTCGCGAATGGCCGTGTGCGGACAGCCTCCCGTCTCCACGCCCTGGATGTGATCGGCGTCAAGCGCGCCGGCGCGGGTGAGAAATTCCGCATCCTCGCGGGTGTAGATGTCGTTTGTGATGGCGGCGATGTGGTAAGTACCGCGCAAAGCCGCGCACAGCGCCGCCGTGAGAGCGGTCTTGCCGGAACCAACAGGTCCGCCGATTCCGACGCGTAAAGGTCCATGTGGGGATGAAGCGCGGTTGGCGGTCATGAGCGAAAAAGCCTCGTGGTTTGCGTTTCATGGCGCATGGAGCAAATATCGGCAAGCGGCGTTGAGGAGGCGAGGTCTTCCAAAGATGTTCCGGCCATAGCTTCCGCCTGGGCCAGGATGCGCGTCTCCAGGCCTTTCATCACGCGCAAGCCCTCCGTTTGCCCTAAAGGGATGAGGCGCAATCCCGCGGAGACGATGTTGGCCATAACCCCGTGCAGATAGGCTGCAAGACCGCAGCGTAAAGCAATGTTATGGGCTGCGCACGCCGCGCCCACCGCCACCGGGTAGACAATAGGTCTGTCTACGGTATTTTCCAGACGGCGCATCGTTTCCGTCGGCCATGTGTCCCGCACGGCTTTTAAAAAAGCCGCGCCTTGATTGCGCGTCTCCATGGCGAGCTCCGCGCTGGGCGCAAAGGCGGCGCCCATCCCGGCCACGTCGCGCCAGGCGCCGTCATCGCCCGCTTTGCAGGCCCGCCAGCTTGCGGCAAATAACACGCCGTCGGCGCGGCCCGTACCGTGAACGAGAATATCCTCCAGCCAGGCGGCGAGCGCGTCGGCGTCTGCGACCATGCCCGCCTCCACCGCATATTCAAGCCCGTGTGAATAGCTGAACGCGCCCACGGGGAAAGACGGCGAGAGCCAGGTCATCAGGCGCAGCAAAGCGGCGTCAGTCATGCGCGCGCCCTCCATGGTCTGCGCCATAGGCCCCGCCTTCAGGGTTAAAGGGGGCTTTGACGCGCGTCACGTCGCACCCAAGCTTCTCCAACATGTCCGCAATCACTGGGTCCCAGCGCAAGAGGAGCCTGTCCTCATGGATCTCGCACGGCGCATGCCTGTTGCCGACATGCCAGGCCATGCGCAGGAGATGGCGCGTATCGGCGCAGGCCGCCTCTATCAGGTCTTCCGCCGCCGCCTTTACACGCACAGTGCGACCGTCTTCGAGAACTAAATCATCACCGTCCCGCAATTGCGCTGCTTGCCGTAAGTCCAATAAAAACTCAAGACCTTTGTCGCCAGTCATCGCCATGCGCCGCCGATGCCGGTCGCCGTGCGTAAGCGTGACCGTGTCAGCAGGCGCTTCATGGTCGCGGGTTATGGATGTGGCGCGGATCACTATTGCCACCCAGAAAGTGTCTTGAGTTTTGCTAAAGAAATTTGCCGCTGTCCGTTCTTCTGCATTTTGCTAGCCAGATCCCATGCCGGTCTGCCTGGTCCATCAAATATTATTTTTGCGTTTTCTGGGTCGACGATTTTCAGAACAACGAGACGCTCGCAATTAGCCGTCATCGATATTCTATTAATTGACGTCATTTTAATTTGCACAAAACGGCCTTCTTTATCTTTGGCGTCATGTCCCGGTGTACTTGGCGGCAACAGCTCCAAGTCCAGTGCTTCTTTTGCAATAACCTCACCAAGTGACCCAACTAGATGGCCATCGGGTGTAAATTTTCTGTCGGGATAAGTGTTCTCAAGTTTTTCGACGGCTTCGAAAATCAGACGTATTTCAGCAGGTAATTTAATTTTCATCTTTTCGCCTCAAAACAAAAAATACCTCTGCGCCAGCGCCAGTTCCTCCGCCGGTTCGCAGGTCAACAGCTCGCCGTCCGCGCGCACTTCGTAGGTTTCTGGATTGACGTCGATCTCAGGCGCGGCGTTGTTCAGGATCATGTCCGCCTTGCCGATATTGCGCGTGTTCGAGACGCCGAGCAAAGTTTTTTCTAACCCCAGATTCTCGCCAATACCTGTTTCAAGCGCGGCCCCAGAGACGAATGTCACGGCGCTCTGCGTCAATGCTTTGCCGTAAGCGCCGAACATGGGCCGGTAATGAACGGGCTGGGGCGTCGGGATCGAGGCGTTGGGGTCGCCCATGGCGGCCGCCGCGATGGTTCCCATCTTGATCACCAGATCCGGCTTAACGCCAAAGAATGCCGGGGACCAGAGCACAAGGTCGGCGAGCTTGCCCACTTCCACCGAACCGATATGCGCGCCCACGCCGTGGGCGATGGCGGGGTTGATGGTGTATTTGGCGATATAGCGCCGGGCGCGCAAATTGTCGTTCTCGCCGGTCTCTGCGCCCAGGCGTCCGCGCTGCTTTTTCATTTTGTCCGCCGTCTGCCATGTGCGGATAATCACTTCGCCGACGCGGCCCATGGCCTGGCTGTCGGACGCGATGATCGAGAACGCGCCCAAATCGTGCAGAATGTCTTCCGCCGCGATGGTTTCTTTGCGGATTCGGCTGTCGGCAAAAGCGACGTCTTCCGGGATGCGCGGGTCGAGATGGTGACAGACCATGAGCATATCGAGATGTTCGTCCACCGTGTTCACCGTATAGGGCCGGGTCGGATTTGTGGAAGAGGGGATGACATTGGCCTCGCCGCACAGCTTGATGATGTCGGGCGCGTGGCCGCCCCCTGCGCCTTCGGTGTGATAGGCGTGGATGGCGCGCCCTTTAAAAGCATTGACCGTGTTTTCGACAAAGCCTGATTCGTTGAGCGTGTCGGTGTGGATCATGACCTGAACGTCCATGTCGTCGGCGACGCCAAGACAACACTCAATGGCGCCGGGCGCCGTGCCCCAATCCTCATGGAGTTTCAATGCCGCCGCGCCGCCGCGCACCTGTTCGCGCAGGGCTTCCGGCTGAGAGGCGTTGCCCTTGCCCGCAAAGGCGAGATTCATGGGGAACGCTTCCGCCGCCTGCAGCATACGCCCGATATGCCATGCGCCCGGCGTGCAGGTGGTGGCGTTCGTGCCGGTGGCGGGCCCTGTGCCCCCGCCCAGCATGGTGGTGACGCCGGACATCAACGCCTCTTCGATTTGCTGCGGGCAGATGAAATGAATATGCGCGTCGAATCCCCCCGCGGTAAGGATCTTGCCTTCGCCTGCGATAATTTCCGTCGACGGGCCGATGATGATGGTAACGGCATTTTGCGTGTCGGGATTGCCCGCCTTGCCGATGGCGGCGATGCGTCCACCCCGCAAACCGATATCGGCTTTGTAAATGCCGGTGTGATCGAGCACCAGCGCGTTGGTGATGACGGTGTCAGCCGCGCCTTGCGTCCGCGTAACTTGAGATTGCCCCATGCCGTCGCGGATCACCTTGCCGCCGCCGAATTTTACTTCCTCGCCGTAAGTGGTGAAATCCTTCTCCACTTCGATGATAAGATCGGTGTCTGCAAGACGCACTTTGTCGCCTGTCGTGGGGCCGTACATATCGGCATAGGCGCTGCGGGAAAGTGTTACCGGCATCAGTCAAGATCCCCCATGATTTTTTGATTGAAGCCAAATATCACGCGCTTTCCGCCGATGGGGATGAGGGGGACGGCGCGCGTCTGACCGGGTTCGAAACGCACGGCCGTACCGGCGGCGATGTCGAGCCTAAGCCCGCGCGCTTTGGCGCGGTCAAAATCAAGCGCGTCATTGACTTCAAAAAAATGGTAGTGCGATCCCACTTGCACCGGGCGGTCGCCTGTGTTGGAAACAGTCAGTGTAATGATAGTAACGTCCGCATTCAATTCAATGTCGCCCTTGGCGGGGAATATTTCTCCGGGTATCATGGGACCGTATCCTTATCGAATGGGCTGGTGCACAGTGACCAGCTTTGTGCCGTCGGGGAAGGTCGCCTCTACCTGCACGTCCTCAATCATTTCGGCGATGCCCTCCATCACCTGGTCGCGTTTGAGTATGTTCGCTCCCGCACTCATGAGATCGGCGACCGGGCGTCCGTCGCGCGCGCCCTCCGTCACAAAATCTGAGATGAGCGCGATGGCCTCCGGGTGGTTCAGTTTCACGCCGCGCGCCAGCCGGCGCCGCGCGACTTCAGCCGCCATGGCGATGAGCAACTTATCCTTTTCTCGTGGAGAAAGCCTCATGATTTTTATTCCTCAACAATGCCATACCCGCGGTAAGCCGGCGGCGCACCCGAGAACGACCCGGCGTAAACCTTCAATAGTCCGCATGAGCGCAATGCGCAACATGGCGCCGTCATTGGCGGCAAGGCGGATCAGAAGAACCGGCGGCATGCAGGTCGCGCCGGAAAAGCAAGATATGCCCCCAAGTTCAGCCCGGACAGCGCCAATATTTGCGGCGGCGTCTTCGCCAACATAGAGGATCGTCGCGAGCGCCCGCCCCCCGCCGGCAATGGCCGCGCGATTAAGCCGCTCCTGGGTCAGCGGGTCCATGCGCAAGGCCTCGGCCCACACAAGCCGACCCTCAAGGGACACGCGCCATTCTTCGCGCAGATAGCCATTCGTCATTGCCTCGCCCATGGCGGCGCGGCCAAAGACTATGGCCTCGCAGGCGAGAAGCCGTCCTGACCCTTCAAGGTTAATCGCAGTCGTGCGGTTCAGTGCGCCGCCGTCAAAAAAGAGCGTCTCTTGCGGCAGCCATTCCGCCAGTGCGCCGTCTTCCACGTGAAGATGCGTCGTGATCCGGGCAGGGTCCGCCCCTTCCCGCGCCTGATAAATACGTTCCGCCGCCTGCCCCGTGACGCGCGCATGGCAATGCGCGGCCCATCGGATTTCAGTTTTCAGAACATCGCCATCTGTCAGCCCGCCGCCGGTGTTGATCAGCACCGCATCGGGCGGGTGGGAAGGCGCGGTTTTGGGAAGCCGGGCTTTGGCGCACCCATGTTGATAAAGATCATCGAGAATGGTTTGCCCGCCGCGCGCCGCGAAGCTGAGCCGGACTTCGCCTTGTGAGCGTTGCAATACGGGCGGGTGGGCAGTGGGAGTTGCGGGCATTTAAGAGGCGGCGTCCGCATCGCCAGCCGGTTTAATTTCATATTCAGACCATTTAGGTTTGAACATCCATCGCCAATACCGGACAGTGTTATATGGCCATAAGGTCGGGATCCGTCCGTCGGGCGCCTTATACCAACTGGGGCAATCCGCCGTCCAGACGGTGTTTTTGAAAGCCTGCTGAATGCGCTCATTATAGGCGTGCATGGGGGAGGGTTTGGCGTCAATATATGTGTTGCGACCCAGTTTCCTGATGCATTTTACGATGTAGTTCACCTGCTGTTCGATCATGAAAATAATGGAATTGTGACCCAGCGCCGTGTTGGGTCCCAGCAGAAAAAACAAATTTGGAAACCCCGCCACCGCCACGCCGCGGTGCGCTTCCTTGCCATGCTCCCAGGCTTGCGAAAGACGCCTGTCCGCCAGGCCCACAAAATCGAGAGAGTGAAGAAAGTCGAAAGCCTTAAATCCGGTTGCCAGAATGATGGCGTCCACATGTTTTACCGAGCCGTCGTCAAGCTTGACGCCGTCTTTAGTTATGGCGTTGACGCCCTCTGTGACCAGGTCAACATTGTCTCTATTGAGAGCCGGGTAAAAGTCATCGGATAACAAAATGCGTTTGCAGCCTATAGGGTATTTGGGCGTGAGTTTTTCATGAAGTTTTGGATCTGTGATTTTTCTGCGCATATCGCGCAAGGCTATTTTGCCCGCCCGGTCGCCGAGCCAACTGTTTTGGCGGAAAAGGGGATAATGCATGTTCAGGCGCCAGAAAACCCACCAGCGTAAAAGACGCAGCGTAAAGGGAAAAGATCTGAAAATGCGCTTCTGCCTTGGGCTGTAAACGCGATCTTTGCGGGGAACGATATAATTGGCAGTCCGCTGAAAGAGGAAAAGGCGTTCCACATCATGTGCAATGTTCGGCACGATTTGAATGGCGCTTGCGGCGCTGCCGATGACGGCGACGCGCTTGCCCGTTAAGTCATATTCGTGATTCCAGCGAGCGGAATGAAACCACGTTCCTTCAAATTTATCGAGGCCGGGAATATCAGGAATATAGGGTTGATTAAGTCCACCGACGCCGTTCACCACGCACCGGGCTCTATAATTGCGCCCGTTTGAATCGGTCAGAAGCCAGGCCCCCTTTTGTTCACTGAAACTGGCGAGGCAAATTTCCGTATGGTTTTGAATGTGCGGCCTTATGCCGTATTTATCGACGCAGCGTTCTGCATAAGCCTGAATTTCCGGCTGCGGCGAGAACGCCCGCGACCATGAGGGGTTGGGTTCAAAGGAATAGCAATAAAGATGCGAGGGGACATCACAAGCGGCGCCGGGATATGTATTATCCGACCACGTGCCGCTGACGCCGCCGGTTTTTTCAAATATTTTGAAATTGGTCATTCCCGCGGCGCGTAATTTTACGCCCATGCAAATGCCGGAAAACCCGGCGCCAATGATGGCGACATCGAGCAGGTCATCAGTTTCCTTGGCGCCGCCGCTTTTCGTGTCGATTGTCATGGATGCGTGTTGGTGGGTTGTTTGAATTTGACTAAAGCGAAGATGCTTGTTGCGTTAGATTTGGCGTAAAACGGCCCACCCACATGCCCGCCAGCATGGCCGGAACAAAATAGAGCGTTCCTGTTGCGGCAAGTGGCAGGGCGGTAAATGCAGGTCCGGGGCAGAAGCCTCCAAGGCCCCAACCAATGCCAAAGAGCGCCGCGCCGGTGATAAGGCGCGCGTCAAGGTCAGTTCTTGTGGGCGTTAAGAATGATTTCGCCAGCAAGGGCGCTTCGCGTTTCAAAACAGAGGCGTAGCCCAGATATGTAACGATGACGGCGCCGCCCATAACAAAAGCGAGGCTGGGGTCCCAGGTTCCGAAGAGGTCGAGAAAATTGAGGACCTTTGCCGGATTGCTCATACCCGATATGATCAAGCCAAGGCCGAAAAGAAGGCCTAAGAAAAAAGCTACGCCGATTTTGGTCATGAATTCATAGCCCCATCACATGGCGAACGATAAAGACGGTCACAAAAGCCGCACCCATAAATGTCGCCGTTGCGATAATTGATCTTCTGGAGAGGCGCGCCATTCCGCATACCCCGTGACCGCTGGTGCAGCCATTGCCGAACACGGCGCCAAAGCCAACAAGAAGGCCAGCCGCGATCATGAGGGGGATGTTGTTCGATACGCTTTGCACAGGCGTTTGGCCTGATATCATGCGAAAGACAAGTGGCGCGGCCAGAATTCCAACAAGGAAAGAAACCCGCCAGCCTATCTCATCCTTTGACTCCCAGGGCGGCAGAATCCGGCTCGCTATGCCGCTGACGCCGGCGATACGGCCATGAAAAGCCATGAGCAATACAGCGGAGACGCCAATGAGCGCGCCCCCGATCAAAGATAGGAGAGGGGTAAACTCTGTCATTGATCTTTTCTCCTCACGCAGCTTTCAACTGTTTTATTCTAACAGACTGATGAGGCAATCAAAGTCATTTTAATGATTTGAGCGATCGGCCGCCCTCTGCGCGGCCGGGCCGATATAGAGCGCCGATGGGCGCACGATCCGATGCGAAGAAATCTGCTCTTGAGCGTGCGCAATCCAACCGGCGATCCGCGCGCAAGCGAAAACGCAGGTAAACGATTGCCGTCTGACCCCAAGGGCCTCAAGAAGGACGGCTGTATAATATTCCACATTGGTGTCGAGCTTGCGATCAGGTTTTTCTTTTGCAAGTTTTTTGAGAATTCCTGTTTCGATCCCTTCCGCCAAAGAGAGGCGGCCGGCTGAGCGGGGCAATCGTCTCATCGCGCGCTTCAATGCGTCGGCCCTGGGATCTCTCACCTGATAGACCCGGTGGCCAAAACCCATGAGGCGTTCGCCGCGTTCCAAGGCTTCTGAAATCCAAGCCTCCGCATGATCTATAGAACCAATGGCGTCGAGCATATCGAGGATAGGCCCCGGCGCGCCGCCATGCAAGGGCCCTTTGAGGGCGCTCATTCCGGCTATGACGGACGATATCAACCCAGCGCGCGTTGAAGCTGCGATACGGGCCGCGAATGTCGAGGCGTTGAGGCCGTGTTCTGCGACCGTCACGAGATAGGCGTCTAATGCTCTTGATTGCTCTGGCGTTGGGCGCGTTCCACTTGCCATCGCTAGAAGGTCTTCGGCATGTGATTTTCTGGCGTCGGGGGCAAGGGGCGCGCGCTGAACAGCCATGCGTGCGCGTGCGGCGGTGCAAACTGCGGCGGCGGCCAGCGCGGAAATCGCCGTGTTTAAACTATGACCGTCTTGGGTGAATGAGAGCGCTGTGCGCAGGTTTTCCATTTCGGTGTCATGATTTAAAGCGCCAAAATGGGGCGCAAGTTTTTCAAAAGCGGTTACGCGGGCTTCGCCAAGTCTGGCGCGCAAATCTTTTACAGCGGGCAGATTTTCAAAAAACCCAGACCATAAAAGATGGATGACACCTTCAAAAGTCTCCGTCTGAGCCAAATCTTCCACGGTATAGCCGCGGATAACCAAGTGCCCATTTTTGCCATCGACCTCAGACAAAACAGTTTCTGCGGCGATCACTTTTTCTAGTCCTGCATCCATATCCAACTCCTGACTTGATTGTATGCGTCAAACCACGTTAGGTTACCTAACGTCAATCTTGATCAATATAATCAATATGAAAAAACAACCTGACTGGATCACCGCCGAAACGGCGCAGGACGTGCTTTGCGTAAAGCCGCAAACACTTTATGCCTATGTGAGCCGCGGTCTGCTGCGCGCGAAACAAGATCCAAGTGATTATCGGCGCTCTCTCTATTCGCGCCATGACGCCGACGCCCTCTTGCAAAGAAAAAAGAGCCCAAGGCGCCGCGCAGATGTTGCCGCGGGAGCCATTTCCTGGGGAGAACCGGTTCTTAACAGCAGTATTTCAGCGGTCCAAGACGGGCGGCTTGTTTTTGGGGATGCGCGCGCCACGCAATTGTCTAAGACGGCGCGCCTTGAGGACGTGGCCAAACATCATTGGCGCGGGCCGTCTGTTGAACCGGCGCGGGCGCCAACGCCAATTCCAAAGGCTGCAACGCCAAAGCTGAGGGGGTTTTCCTATCTTGCGCATCTTGCGGGAAGCGCGCCTGTAAGCATGGGGCGGACGCGCGAAGCCTTGTGCGTTGAGTCATGGGTTATCCTCTCTGGATTTGCCAATGCCCTCATAGGAAAACACCAAAAGAGCGCAATTCACGAACGCCTTGGGAGTATTTGGAAGCTGGATGCGGCGGGTACGGATCATGTGCGCCGCGCGCTCGTATTGCTGAGCGATCATGAACTGAATGCTTCGACCTTTGCCGTACGCGTGGCGGCGTCTACCGGCGTGGCGCTGGGGGCCGCCGCACTTGCTGGCTATGCGACGCTGACCGGCCCGCTTCATGGTGAGTCCTCATCCATGGCGCTCCGTGTGCTGCGCGAGTCGATGGAAAGCGGGTCGCCTGAAGAATCATTACAACAAGCAATGGCGGGCGGCGGAATTGAATTCGGCTATGGCCACAATCTATATCCTGATGGCGATGAGAGGGCCGCTGACCT
>JAJFIM010000257.1 GCA_021774995.1 Alphaproteobacteria bacterium
ATCACCTCGCCCGCCTTGGGGCCTTCCAATTGAACCGTTTCGATTTCCAAAGGTCTGCCAGCTTCAAAAGCCACGGCCGCGCGGACGTCCATTTTTAAATTTCCTTTTTCAGATCTCATTCATGCAGTGAGGCACGTGTCATAGCAGGCCAAGCGCACATTTCCCAAATGAATCCATGGGCGCGAGGTCACTTGTTGAGTGCAGTGACAAGAACGTCACCCGGCGTCAAGGAATTAGGCAGTCTCAGGCGAGCGCGCCCCGCAATAGTTTAGTTTGCTGTCACTGGCGGCGGCACGGCCAACGGTTCGCCAAAACAGGAGAAAACTTCATGACTCAAGACATTAAAAACGAGTGGCGATGTGTCGTCATTCCAGCTCGATTCGCGTTTGGCTTGTGGCTTGCGGTGACACTTGCTGCACCGACGGAAGCACAAGCTCAAGACCGCTGGGACTATGCCAATCCACGACCCGGCGAAAGCGTCGAGACCTTTTATCTTGAAGTGAGTGATTTCATTGCCGTAACCCATGGCGGTGAATTATTTATGGAACTCGTGCCTGAGGGCATCACGCTTTTCACAGAGCCCGCCATCAAAAAAAGCCTCGCCCTGTTGATGAAGGTTCGCGATGCTGAGCACACTGTCATCGGCTTTGGCGTTGAACTGGAGACAATGGACGGCGGAACCACTGAAGAAGGTTTAACTATTGTAAATACAGATTGGATTGTCGTTATCCCGGGCCGCGGCACCTTGTATCTCTTTCACCAGGAGGACAACCGGGATTTGGTCAACCAAATTATCAAACCCGTCACTGAAAGTGGCGAGGACTGGACCGGCGCTCTCGATTCGGTGAGCACAATGGGGCCGCGCCCTGACGGCCGCGGCGTCATCAAGGGCGGCACTGGAGAATTTGATTCTTATTCGGGCGCCTGGGTTGAAATCCACCACACCACTGAATACCGCGCCGATCACCATTTAGAGTCGGATGTGCAACTCCGGCTTTTCCTCGAGCCGCCTTCATGGAATAACGGACGCCGGGATGATGGGGAAACAGAAGAATAGTTCCGCGAAGGTCTATGCAACTACAATAGTGGGCGCGCACCTCACCGGGAAATTCACTGAATTGGCGATGAAGCACTTTGCGTGAGCGGGTTCATGAAGCGACAGCGCCTCAGCCTCGTCGCCGCCTGGCGATATGACGGCTTTGGGGCGCAGCACTGCGTTTGTGAACCGCCCGCCGCCGGGCGCGCTTGGATCCATTTCGCCTGTCGGCGCGTCTTCATAAGCCGTGACATGAACGCCCGCTTCCGCGCACAAATGCAGATACCACAGCATGTGGCAGGCGCTAAGCGCCGCCAACAACATTTCCTCCGGATTGGCGCGGGCCGCGTCGCCGCGAAAAGCGGGCTCAGACGAGCCTTTGATCTCCGGTTTGCCCGGCGCTTCAATCACGTAATCTCTGGAATAAGCGCCGTAAGATGTGGTCGGCCCTTGGTCCGCCCCGGTCCAGCGCAACGCCAGGCAATAGCTGTGAAGTTTTGCCATCACGTCCGCTCCAGAATGACAAAACTGCAATCGTGACTGGCTTGATCTTCGCGGGGCAAAAAATCACGGCTGACCTCGGCCCATGCATCACGGTCAAAGGCTGGGAAGCGCGTATCGCCCTCCACCTCCCCATGAATTTCCGTCAGATAAATCCGCTCTGCTTGTGGCAGCGCCAAGGCGTAAATTTCCGCGCCGCCGATCACCATTGCCTCTTCTGCGCCACTGAGATTTGCCAGCGCCAATGCGGCGGCAAGATCGGGCGCGGCCTCACAGCCGTCCGCCGTGAAGTTTCCACTGCGCGTCACCACAAAATTGGCGCGGCCCGGCAAAGCTTTACCTAGCGAATCAAAGGTCTTGCGCCCCATGATGATGGGCTTGCCCATGGTGGTCTGTTTGAAATATTTCATATCGGCGGAAATGCGCCACGGGATGGCGCCCCGCCTGCCGATCACGCGATTGTCCGCCATGGCCACTATGAGGGAAATGCGCATTGCCCATGCTCCGCCGCTTTTTTTCGACTCTGCCCGGCGCGAATCTTGGCACGGTTATTATGCTGGGTCAAAATACAACGCCCTGATCCGGCTAAAGCGTTTATAGTTTAGTCGAACATTGAAAAGGCTGTTGCATAGAAAACCCGCCCCGAGACTTGTGCAAGCGCCTTTTCTTTCAATTCAAGAGCCATAAAGCACTCGGATGGTATTTCATGGCTATAATGCAAACCGAAATTACGAGCCGCTTTAAACCCCGCTTGTGCATAATAGCTTGGGTCTCCCAGCACCGCCACCGCCTCAAGGCCTAAATGCCGGCACCGGGCAAGACCCTGCGCCATAAGGGCCAACCCAATCCCCTTGCGTTGCTTGCCTGGAACAACCCCGAGGGGCCCCAGACCCGCAACTTTTCGGCTTAGAGGATTGTGCTCAATCGTCACGGGACTGAATGCAATGTGACCAACAACGCAGTCATGGTCTTCCGCGAGCAACGAAACCGTTAAATCGCCATCCGCTCGCAGCGCATCAACGAGATCGGCTTCGAGCTTCTGTTCAAAGGCGGCGTTATGAATGCGCTTGATCGCTGCGTGATCGGCGGGGGCCTCTTCTCGAATTGAGATCGTCATGGCCTACACAGCCACTTGCGCTTTGATATGCGGGTGGGCTTGATAGCCTTGCAAGTCGAAATCCTCGTAGCGGAAAGCGAAAAGATCCGTGACATCGGGGTTGAGGCGCATGGCGGGCGGGGGCAGCGGGTCGCGCAAGAGTTGTTCGTCGGCCTGTTCCAGATGATTGAGATAAAGATGCGCGTCGCCAAACGCATGAATGAATTCGCCGGGCGCCAATCCCGTCACCTGCGCCACCATCAAGGTGAGGAGGGCGTAGGACGCGATATTGAAAGGCACGCCTAAAAAGATATCGGCGCTGCGCTGGTAAAGCTGGCAGGAAAGCTTGCCGTCAGCCACATAGAACTGAAACAGGCAATGACAGGGCGGCAGCGCCATGTGCTCCACTTCCCCCACGTTCCAGGCGCTGACAATGAGGCGCCGCGATGCCGGGTTGGTTTTTATGGCTTGCACAAGATTGGCGATCTGGTCGATGGGCGCCCCGGAAGGATTTGGCCAGGAGCGCCATTGATGTCCATAGACGGGTCCCAGCTCGCCGTTTTCATCCGCCCATTCGTCCCAGATCCGCACGCCGTTATCGTTGAGATATTTGATATTGGTGTCGCCCGCCAAAAACCACAGCAATTCATGAATGATGGAGCGTAAGTGCAGCTTCTTGGTGGTCACCATAGGAAAGCCGCGGGCCAGATCAAAACGCATCTGGGCCCCGAACACCGACAGTGTGCCCGTGCCGGTGCGGTCTTCGCGGGCCGCGCCGTTTTTGCGCACATGTGCTAATAGATCGAGATATTCACGCATGGCCCATTCATTCACGATTCTTTGATGAGACGCTAGATGATTCTACTCTAAACGGGGCCTACATGAAGACCTTGTGCACATAACCGCTGAAGGATTTGCCGATGATCGACCTTTATACCTCCCCTACCCCCAATGGATGGAAGGCGTCCATCGCGCTGGAAGAGATGGGACTGCCCTACACAGTGCACAAAATCAGGCTCGGCGAGGGGGACCAGAAAAAACCGGATTTTTTGAAGCTCAATCCCAATGGGCGCATCCCGGCGATTGTCGACCGGGACGCAGAAGATTTTGCCGTTTTTGAATCCGGCGCTATTCTTGTCTATCTGGCGGAAAAAACCGGTCTGTTAAGGCCCGCCGACGCCAAAGGGCGCAGCCGGGTCATGCAATGGCTGATGTTCCAGATGGGCGGCATTGGCCCGATGATGGGCCAGGCAAATGTTTTTTTTCGTTATTTCCCGGAAAAAATTCAGCCCGCCATCGACCGCTATCAAAATGAAAGCCGCCGCCTGTTTGAGGTTTTAGACGGTCATCTGGCCACAAGCGATTTCCTCGCCGGGGACTATTCTATCGCCGATATCGCCAATTTCTCCTGGGTGCGGATTTATGAGTGGTCCGGCGTGGAGGTGACAGGCCTGGACAACCTGAAGCGCTGGATGGACGCCATCGAGGCCCGGCCCGCCACATTGAGAGGGCTGGCAGTGCCCGATCCCGACGCCCTCACCCGCCTGGAGGATAACGCAAAAACGCAAAAAGCCGTGGAAACCGCCCAAAAAATGCTCCAAACCTGAAAAAACCCGAAGGGTTTTCAGTCTTTTATTTACGCCTGAAGATCACTATATTGAACCAGTGCCGGTCGCACCGGCTATGGCGATAAACGGACACGTAATAAGCGGATCGGACCCGGGGGCGGTACCCGGCGCCTCCACCATAAGCCCGCATGCTCCTTGCTCAAAACGGGAGAATCAGGCGGTTTTTTGTGGGGGCGAAATAGGATCGACGGACGTGTAAAGGTGATCTTTTTGCTCGGCGTGGTACCACCGTTATCGGGGCCGCAAATATAGTTGCAAATGACAACTATGAAGGAGAGGTCGCTCTCGCTGCGTAATGCGGCGCGAGTAATCTCGCTCTAGAACTCCTGGCCGTTTCCTGCGGTCAGGCGGGGTTCGGCGGGCCCCTGGCAACAGAATGCCCGCCACTTGAATTCAAGTCAGACCATTTCCTCTTGCCGCGCAACTTCCCTTTTGGCAAATCCCGTGGCACACTCCCCTCCCATGAGAGTAATTGTAACCCTTCTCAAAGTCATTGGCGGCGCGGCGATCCTGATCGCACCCACTCTGCTCGCCCTCTTTTTTATCTTTGACCCTGACCGTCCCCCCCTGGACGACGCCGCGCGGGTCGACATAAGCGACTCCCAGACCGGGGATTTTATCAAGCTGTCGGATGGCGTCACCTACTATCAATGGCATGGTAATGTGCAAGGCGGCACAATTGTCCTGGTTCACGGTTTTATGGCGCCCAGTTTTGTTTTTTCCAGCCTAACGCAAAGCCTGGTTCAGGAGGGGTATCGCGTTCTCACCTACGATCAATTCGGG
>JAJFIM010000258.1 GCA_021774995.1 Alphaproteobacteria bacterium
CCGTCATCAGACCTTGACGCAAAGTGATTGGGGTCAATCCTAATCCCAACAACGCCCGATTTTCCACATCCAAATCATTCTCTGAGGCTTCCTTGCGCGGGTTATCAACAAAATCGATCTTCGCGTTGGTCATATCGGCAATCATTTGCGCCAGGTCAATGACGCGGTGCGTTTCAGTCATTTGATTCATAATGCGCACGCGTTCCCCTTTTTGCGGAGGGTTGTCAAGAGCCAGCTCCAAACAGCGCACCGTATCTTGAATATTAATAAACGCGCGGGTCTGCCCCCCTGTGCCGTGCACAGTCAAAGGATATCCAATCGCCGCCTGCATCAAAAAACGATTGAGCACCGTGCCGTAATCGCCATCATAATCGAAACGATTCACCAACCGCTCATCGAAGCGCGTTTGCTTGGTCTGCGTTCCCCACACAATGCCCTGATGCAGATCGGTTACGCGAACGGCGTCATTCTTATTATAAAATGCGAATAAGAGCTGATCTTGTGTTTTTGTCATATGGTAAATACTGCCGGGATTGGCTGGGTACAGAATTTCCTGGCTTATTTTCTCCCCATCTGCGACCGGCACTTCCACATGAAGGTAGCCTTCGGGAATTTTCATCCCCGCAGCGCCATAGCCGTAAACGCCCATCGTGCCCAAATGAACAACATGCGCGTCAAGTTCAGCTTCTACAATGGCGGCGAGAAGATTATTGGTGGCGTTAAGATTGTTATGAACTGTATAGCGTTTATGCCAAGAGCTCTTCATGGAATAGGGCGCAGCGCGCTGCTCTGCAAAATGGATGACGGCGTCTGGGCGAATATCCTGGAGCAAGGAATACAGTCGGTGATAATGCTCCGCGACGTCAAAATCATAATAGGTAATTTGCTTACCTGAAACCTTCATCCACGCGGCCAAGCGTTCGCTAATAGACGCGATAGGCGTCAACGAATCCACTTCCAGCTCAACATCCGTTTTACGCCGAACGCGATTATCGACAATGCATACATCGTGGCCTTGATCACTGAGATGCAAAGCCGTCGGCCAGCCGCAAAACCCGTCCCCTCCCAGAATAATCACCTTCATTACCTAAATTCCATTCCATTCGATACAAGAGTAATGTGTTGCGATGACTCAATTTTGACCCCTGTTAAAGACTCACCACGCTTTCCCGTTTGGCCCCAGATTTGGCGAATAAATTGCGCGCATGTTCCAGGTCTTGCGGAAAATCAACCTCAGCCCACGTTAATCCTTCGATTGAGCAAACGCCAACATGTATGCGCGTCGATAAAATATTGATGGCTTTCAGGTAATATCTTTTTATTCCGATGGGTTTGCGAATTTCCTGCTCAAGAACTTCACAAAATTGACTTGGCCCCTCGCCGCGAAAAAATGAAATACCAATTGATTCGCCATCTATGCGGCTAATTTCAATTGTTTTATCCACATCTACAAGACGGTCGCCGTCTAGGCATATTTTCATATCATCAGAGTCATAACTCGCTTTGCGATCTATCGTAAGAGTAACCGCCCGCAGGGGAGAGCTTAACAGGCGGGTGACGATTTGCGCATCGAACAGAGTATCGCCGTTCAGCAGGATAAAATCCTGATTCATTTCAGCACGCGCCATCCAACAACTCGCCAGATTATCCGATACGTCATAAAACGGATTGAACACTGAACGTATTGTGAGGCCCGGTTTATCGATATCCTGCAAATGATGCTCAACGGCGCCTGCCAAAAAACCTACGACAACGCATATATCGCGAATACCGCATTCATATAACGCATCGATTTGGCGCTCCAGCAAAGACTTAGAGCCAATCAATAAGAGGCACTTTGGACAATCTTCCGTCAAGGGCAATAAGCGCGACCCTTGTCCCGCGCTTAAGATGATCGCCTTCATATTCCTTTCCCCACCTCAATTTTGTTCTTTTCAGATCGCGCCTATTCCCGATTCAACAAAATCAGGTCAGGGCCGTCCCCAATCCATTACTTCAAAACGCATCTCTTTGGCAAACTTTGCTAACCTGGCGTCCGGATTGACGGCGCTGGCCCGATCCGCCCATTTAAGGAGGGGCAGGTCCGAATAATGGTCGGAATAGGCGTGAATGAAATATCGATCTTTGACCCCAGGCATCGCGCGCTCAATGGCGCGAAGCTTTTCCTCTCCATAACAATTCTTGCCGTCGATGTCGCCCATGAGGCGGCCATGCGCATCCCATTGCGCTTTGGTTGAGATAACGGAATCGAAATTGAGCTTTTCTCCAAATTGCCCCGCGCAAAAATCAAAACTCGCCGTAATCATCACGAGATGGTGTCCGGCTGACCGATGCGCGCGTATAGCCTCTAAAGCTCCCGGCCGGAGCCGCGAGCCGATCCATTCTTCAGCAAACGCGCCCGCCAGATCATGCACCGTTTCGCGATTTTCTCCCGACAAAACGGCTTTCAGCATTACGCCTTTCAAGCGATCGCGCCCCACGGCGCCCAGCCCATAGAGAAGGGCCGTGGCCAACACTTCTGGCAAACGCAAAAACGCCTTGGGTTTGCGCTTTGCGACAAAGAAAATAAAAGGCGTAAACGTCCCCTGCGCCGTGATGGTTCGATCCAGATCAAAGAACGCCACTGTCTGGCGGGACTTTTCGGGGGGCGTATATTCCATTGAAGGCGCCGAGCGCTCGTGAGCTTTAAGGCCCTGACCTGATATCATGCATTATTATTGATAAAGGGGCCAATTTTCCCGCCGGACATCTGCGTTGCGGCGGCGTGCAGAAGACGTTCCGCATGAAAAACAAGAGAAATCACAGTCCATATAGCCACCGCGATAAACCCCAGATCCGGTCTGCCCGCAATAGCGCTCAAAGTCAAAATGGCGAGGTTCGGATTTCGCCGCGCTGTGATGTGACGGAAAAAATAATCAATGGGGCGCCAGATATGGGTCTCAATTTTGAAGGCGAAAATAAAGATTCCCTCCAGGATGCGACCGGCGACATAGCCGCCCACGATAATCCAAAAAGCCGAGCTGACCGCAGGCGCCAGCGCCGGGTCCATGACGGTTTGGAGCCCAGTCCACCAAGCCCACCACCAAAACGGCGGGTGAATGAGATCAATGCCATGATCATAGGCGTTCCCCCATTTGGTGGATGTCAGCGTCACGCGGGCCAATTTGCCGTCAACCGTATCAAGGAAGGTCATCATCCAGGCCGCCAGGCAGCCGGTCACGAAGTGGCCCTGCCAGAACAGCCACATGGCGATCAGTACAAGCATCAAACTGGCCGTGGTCACTGTGTTGGGGGTAATGCCACGCTCGGCGGCCCATTTCGTCGCCAACCGCGCAGGCTTGGGCCAGAGAAATTTAGTGACGAAATCCGTGGCGCCTTTATAGGAAGCCCCGAATGTCAAAGCCTCAAGAGTATGAAGCGGCGTTTCTTTCGCAGACACGGCGTAAGGAATGGATTGCTTTCGCAGAGCTTCGTCATAGACCCCGCCAAGCTCGGAAGCGGACAGCACTTCCATGCCTTCAAGCCGCACGCGCGATCCCATATGGCCGCGCGTCATGAGCGCCATGATGTCTTGGGTCCTGGACGCGGGCGCATTGGCTGCAATTGGAACGCGCGCGTTTTGTAACGGATCATTCGAAACAAGGATAACATTGGGGCGGGAAATAAGGGCTTTAATCAGACGCTCTTCAAAAACATAATCGGCGCGCGCCGTGATAACGCGGTTCAGACCCGCCAACTCTGCGCCGTTATGCACGACATGGGATATTCCCGCGCGCGCGAAAGTGCGCTCCAACCTTTCGGTGAGCGACACGCCCCACAATTCCGCCTCACACGCGCTCACAATGGCCAAGCCAACGCGGTGATGCGTGGAGGCGCCCGCTTGGTCTTCCATCACAGCCGTACTCATCATAGTCGCACTCAATGCATATCCCCCGCTGCACATCCCTGAAATTTTGATTATTCTCAAGAACCACCCAGTTCAGACGGCTGGATTTTGTCTTGTCGTTTGGGAAAAATCAAACCACTAACATTGTTGGTTTGTAATGATTCGTGATGACTCAAGAGAAATAAATCATTAAGAAAAATTAGGGAAATTGATATCTAAAGACGCCCTTACGCGCCTGGAGCACTGTCTCAATGAACGAAACGATTATGAAATTTGGCTATCCGGCGAGTCTGATTGCAGACTATCAACACTGGGTGGTCCTCTTGCGGCCGGCTCAGGCCACTTTAGGCGCCTTGATTTTGGCCTGTAAAGACGACGCAACAGCTTTTTCAGACATTAGCCCAGCCGCTTTTCAAGAGTTTTCACGCGCGATAAAGGACATCGAAACGGCGCTTTTCAGCGCTTTTAGCTATGACAAACTCAATTATCTCATGCTGATGATGGTAGATCCCCACGTACATTTCCATGTGCTGCCCCGCTATGCCGGCAGGGCCGCCTTTGAGGGAATATCCTTTGAAGATCCAGCTTGGCCCAAACCGCCGGACCTCACCCACAAAACGGACGTCTCCACCGCTAAAACCGCAAAATTGGTCCACTTTATCCAATCAAAATGGCCGCCGCTTGCGCGCCGCGAGACCAAATGAGTGTGGCCGTAAACTTGGCAATACTTGGAACGCGCCCATGAAAATTCTATCGCATCAAATATAATCTAATTTTTACCAAGTATCACATGAAATATTTCTTGAAACCCACAAGATATAAGCGGTGTATTATTCAACTATACCCAACCGATGAAATATAGTTAAGAACAACTCCGTTATGCTTTTGGTGGAGCCGGCGCCGTAAATCTGATACGAGGGGGATGCGAAAGCCTGGCTTCGCACGCGCAAATGGCCCGATTAATGAGGTCACTGAAGGATATTTTGAAGCGATCATGCCACGATTTTTTGCCATGTTTTTTTCCGCGAAAGGCTACAATCAGTGGATCGTGCTGCTGTGCCTGGTGCTGGGAGGGGCGGCGCAGGCCGTTGGGTTCGCCGTTCTGGTTCCCATGCTTCAGATTGCGGAAAGCGGCGTTGACCCCGGAGGCAGCCCGATCAACGCTGTCGTCTTTCAGGGATTGGCCCTGGTGGGGCTTGAACCTGATTTGATTGTTTTGATGACGGTCGTGGTCGCCGGCACGTTGCTGAAAGCGGGGTTCGTCATTCTGGCCATGACTTATGTCGGTTACGCCGTGGCCGAGGTCGCGACGGAATTGCGCACGCGCCTCATCACAGCCCTCGTTAAAGTTAAATGGAGTTATTTTGTCCACCAGCCCTTGGGCGGGATCGCCAATGCGATCAGCCTGGAGGCCCATCGCAGCGCCAATGCATATGCGATGGTCGCCCAGGTGCTAAACCATGGGATCTTAAGTTTTTTCTATATTGCCGTCGCCTTTGCCGTGTCGTGGAAACTCGCTTTGGTTTCAATGGCGTTGGGGGGACTGATGATCTTGATGCTGACCACTTTTGTCCGCATCGCGCAACGCGCCGGCCACAAGCAAACGCGATACACTAGCGCCTTGCTGACAAATCTTTCCGATATGCTGATTGGCATCAAACCACTCAAAGCAATGGCGCGGGCCAACCGGTTTACGCATCTGTTTTACGGGCAGATAAACTCACTCAAAAAAGCGCTGCGCAAACAGGTTATTTCCAAACAGATTTTGAAAAACCTGGAAGAACCCCTCATCGCATTATCTCTCGGGATCGGGTTTGTCGGAGCCAAAGTCTATTGGGACACGCCCTTGAGTGAACTCATGGTTTTCGGGCTCTTGATAGGCCAAACCATCTCGAGCGTCTCCAAAGTCATGCAGCAATTGCAACTCGCCGTGATCGAGGAAAGCGCCTATCACGCAGTGCATAACATGATTAAAGACGTCGAAGGCCAAGCTGAAGTGGCTTCTATAGGAACTTCCCCCAGCCTGACTCAAGGCTGCGCATTCCAGGGCGTTTCATTCTCATATGGCAATCAGCAGGTTTTAGACTGCCTCTCCCTCGACATTCCCGCGGGAGAATTAACCGTGATCACGGGCAATTCAGGGGCTGGCAAAACAACCATCACGGATCTTTTGATTGGATTACATAAGCCCAGTGAGGGCCGCATCATGATCGATGATACGCCGCTCAGCGAACTCAATATGGAATCATGGCGCCGCATGGTCGGCTATGTGCCGCAGGAACTCATCTTGTTTCACGACACCGTCGAAAATAACATCACGCTTGGCGATCCCTCCTTCACGAAGGACAATGTTCGCGAAGCGCTTGAGGCCTCTGGAGCGTGGGGTTTTATAAAAACTTTGGAGGACGGCTTAGAAACCATAGTTGGCGAACGGGGCATGGCCATGTCCGGCGGGCAACGCCAACGCATAGCCCTGGCGCGCGC
>JAJFIM010000259.1 GCA_021774995.1 Alphaproteobacteria bacterium
CAAAACCGGCATTACCCTGGTCAATATCGGCGTGGGGCCATCCAACGCAAAAACCGCAACCGATCACATTGCCGTTTTGCGCCCCCATGTCTGGCTGATGGTCGGCCATTGCGGGGGTCTGCGCAGCTCGCAGCGCCTCGGCGATTATGTTCTGGCCCACGCCTATTTACGCGACGATCATGTGCTGGACCGCGCCCTTCCCGTCGAAATTCCTTTGCCTACTATCGCCGAAGTTCAATTGGCGCTGGCGCATGCGGTGCGGGAAGTAACGGATTTGGAAGGCGCCATTATCAAGAACCGCTTGCGCACGGGAACCATCGTCACCACGGACGACCGCAATTGGGAATTGCGTTATGACGAGTTGGCGCTGCGGTTCGACCAATCGCGCGCCATCGGCATCGACATGGAATCGGCCACCATCGCGGCCAACGGCTATCGGTTCCGGGTGCCTTATGGAACGTTGCTCTGCGTCTCCGATCGCCCTTTGCATGGCGAGATCAAGCTTCCCGGCATGGCCGACGCGTTTTACGAAGAAAGCGTCAGTCAACATTTTCAAATCGGGATCAGGGCATTAGAGCTTCTGCGCGACGAAGCCCTGGCGGGGACGCTGCATTCACGCAAATTGCGCAGCTTCAACGAACCGGCCTTCCGGTGAGTCAGACCGTATCCTTGGTGATCCACTTTGTCGTTTTCGGCGGAACATAAGCGTCGAAAGCGTCCAGAAGCGCGTTCCCGTCCTGCTCGACGATCAACATATCGCGGTGCATGGGCCGCAAAAATTTTTCATCGCGCACCATGTCGAGGAATTCAACGAGTTTGTCAAAAAACCCTTCTACATTGAGAAGGGCGCAAGGCTTAGGGTGAACGCCTAATTGCGCCCATGTCCAAACTTCAAATAGCTCTTCCAGCGTCCCGATCCCTCCGGGCAGCGCCACAAAAGCGTCCGACAACGAGGCCATAAGGGCTTTGCGCTCATGCATGGTCCCCACCACGCGCAAATCGGTCAGCGTCGCATGCGCCACTTCAACATCCGCCAAGGCTTTCGGGATCACGCCAATGACCTCGCCGCCCGCAGCAATGGCCGCATCCGCCACCGCGCCCATCAGGCCGATCGAAGCGCCCCCGTAAACAAGTCCAATGCCTTTTTCAGCCAGCAAGGCGCCAAAGCTATGCGCAATCTCGCGATAAGATCCATTGCGGCCGTCGCTTGAACCGCAAAAAACACAAATCCTCATCGTCTGCCTCGCATCACTCTTGGGGGAAACTTAAGCGCGGCGAACACTATCGCAGTAAAGATCAAGCTTTTGCCGATCCAAGCGCCCGTCCGTCCGCAAACCGGAGCACACATCTACACCGAAGGGGCGAACGCTGTCTATGGCGCGCGCAACATTTTCAGGCGTCAAACCGCCCGCCAGATAGACCGGACAGTCAACCGCCTCAACAATCCGCCGGCTGATCTCCCAATTATGAGTGCGACCGGTGCCGCCGAGTTCCTTGACCGCCAGCCCTGGATTACCCGAATCAAGCAAAAGAACATCAGCCGTTTCCGCGCATCGTCGCGCGTCATCTATCGATTCTTCCTGCAAGACATGGATCACTTGAACAATCTTGATATGAGGAAGAGAATTTCTGATTTTCTCATGAGCCCCTGGCGCGACGGCGTCGACAAGCTGCACGGTGTTTGTTCCGCATGCGGTGATATGGCTGATAATATCGTCGGCCTCGCGCCTGCACGTCAAGAGGAACGTTGACACGCCGGGGGGGCAGTGCGAAGCGATCCGCCTGATCTGCGCATCGTCAATTGTCCCCGGCCCGCTTGGCATTTCAGCGACCAAGCCAAGGGCGTCGGCGCCCGCGGCCAGCGCTAAATCCGCCTCTTGTTGGGAAGCTATGCAGCAAACTTTTATATGCGTCATCAGACAAAATTCCTCTATTGAAATTTTTCCGCATAACGGTCAATAGCGGACAGGTGATCGCGCTTGGCGTTCTCATCTAAGAACGAACCCATAAAACTGTTCTTAGCCAAAGTGACGAGTTGCGCGCGGGTGAGAGATAATTCTTTTGCAACAGCAAGAAAATTGTCGTTGAGATACCCGCCAAAATAAGCTGGATCATCAGAGTTCACCGTTGCGCATAGGCCAAGATCGAGCATACGGCCTAAGGGGTGTTCTTTCATGGATTTTACGACGCAGAGTTTCAAATTGGAAAGAGGGCACACCGTGAGAGTCATTTGCTCGTCGGCAAGGCGCGCCGTCAACGCCTCATCCTCCAACGCTCTGTTGCCATGGTCAATGCGCGATACGCGCAATATATCCAGAGCATCCCAAACATATTGCGGCGGCCCCTCCTCCCCCGCATGCGCCACGAGGGCCAAGCCTTGTTTCTGCGCCGCTTTGAAAACCTTTTCAAACTTCGCCGGAGGATTTCCCAGTTCAGACGAATCAAGTCCCACGCCTGCAAAAAACTCCAGATAAGGCTTTGCGCTTTCTAGTGTTTCGAAGGCCGCCTCTTCAGAGAGGTGCCGCAAGAAACAGGGGATAAGTTTCGACGTCATCCCCAGATCAGCCTGCGCTTGTCTAAGCGCACCCACTATCCCCCGGACGACAACGCCAAAACCGATTCCCCGGTCTGTGTGCGTCTGCGGGTCAAAGAACACCTCCACATGAACAACATTATCACGGTGAACGCGTTGCATATAAGCCATGGTAAGATCAAAAAAATCTTGTTCGGTGACCAGCACATTGGCGCCTTGATAATAGATGTCGAGAAAATCTTGAAGGTTTGAAAAATTATAAGCGGCGC
>JAJFIM010000260.1 GCA_021774995.1 Alphaproteobacteria bacterium
CCGCCAACGCGATTTTGTTCCGCTTTGTTAAAGTTATCTACAAAGAAAAGGGGATTATTAGGGTTGAAAATATCCATGGAATGCTCAGCCCAATGGCCATCTGCGCCGAGCGTAACCTTCCCGCCGAGGGCGTCCGCCACGCCCTTTAACTCAAACCCCAGGCCATCCGCCACGGCCTCCACCAATCGAAACATCATAGGGTTACCGGGCGCGGCGCGCAGAGAAAAATTATCCATCGCATGGTCGATATCGGAGTAGTAAACCTGCGCTTCCACGGCAACGCCCGCCCATACCCCTTCATATTGAACATTCAACAGATCGGTCTCAACTAAGGCCGTGTCCATGGGTAAGGAAGGGTTCCCCGCATCAGTCGTTTTATGATTGCGATAACTCAAACTCAACTCGTGATCCCCCAAGCGAATTCCACCCCCTGCGCCATAGACATTGCGCTGAAAATTTCCCGGTCTGATCTTGCCTCCTTTAAAAGCGATATCATCGCCTTCTTCCGTACTGCCAATGACATGAAACCGTAATCGATCATTCGCCAGCCCAAGCAAACCCCCAAAGGCGTAACTATCACTCACTGTCCGCCCCGTTAAAACGATATCGGCTTGCAACTCAATAGCGTCGCTTTCCGTAAATTCGCTCGTTTTGGCTTTGGCGTCTATTGCCCCGCCAATACTCGCGCCAAGAGATACCGGCGCGATGCCGCGCAAGACTTCAAATGCGCCTAAAATAGGTTCAGGCATATAATGAAGCGGCGGATCCATCCAGTTCGGCCCACCTGAGTTCACATACATGCCATCCAGTTGGATATTAAGGCGGGGTCCAAACATGCCGCGATATTGCGCCTGACCTGCTAGAGGTCCATTAGACACAACATTGGCGCCTGGAATTGATTTCAACATATCCGCCGTATCAGGCGCCGAAACCGGCATGGTCGCCGGATCAACGCGGGTGATGAGTTCAGGATCGCCGCGCTCACCCCAAATGGTAATTTCATCCACCGCCGCCATATCTTGAGCCGGCGCCGTTCCAGAAAAAAGAGACGCGCCAAAAAATGTCATCAATGTTAATTTACGAGTATAAGTCATCATTACCCCTTAACGCTCAGGAGAGCGCTCTTTCATCCAAGTTCATTGCGAACAAGCCAACGCGGCCCGCGCTTATCGCTTGGTAATCAATATGTAGTTGAATTCGCGTCGTTGACCGTGAGGCGGACCGCAATCAACGCGCATCGCCTCTTAACCCTAAAATTTAAGGAACCGTCTTTCACGCGTGAGCGGGAGGTCCGCGGGAGTGCTGAAAAGATTTATGACTCTGAAAAACAAAAACGGGTTGATATGTTGAGATCTCATGAAATGCGAACTGCTGCGACAAAAGCGCTGAAGCTTCAACTAAAATAGCGGCCCCGCCCAGTATGCAATTCGTTGCGCAACAAGATGATCCGCGTTCGTGAGGAGAACCGGCAGGGGATTGATCTGAAAAACCCGCGCAATGTTCCAGAAGGTGAGAGCCGTGAGATGCATCCGTTGCAAATGCATACGCCCCTCCATGCATTTGCGGACAGGGGTTAACCAAGCCAAAGCCCAGTTGAACAAGCATGGCGCTGATCGCGAGCCATGTCACGCCATAATGTCGGGTGCGAAAAATTTGGATTACAAACTGCAACACTTAACAATATCCCTCTGGGGACAGAGTGTAAGTATTACGCTCTACCGGTCAAGACTAATAAGAGATCAAAAATGCATGAAGCTTTAACAAAAACGCGCCATCGACCTGAGACCGATTGGTCACCCGCCGGCGCATTGTTTTTATCCGTCTCGGTTTTTCAAAATTCTAAAAACGAGTATCAATCTCACATTGATGAAACGCTACTCATTCCTCTTGAGATACAATTGGAAACAACTCACAGTCCAATGGCGCGCCGGGCTCCAGACCCGGATCATATATAACCGGCGCACAATATGGGCGCGGGTCCCACACCACATCATCGCCGGTATAGCGCACCGCATAGCCCCGCCTACGCGTTGAACGGCTGGCGTTACCCGGCGCCCCGTGCAATGTCAGAGCATGGTGAATGACGCAATCTCCCGGCTCCATATCCCAACTTAACAGATCTTCCGGCGGGCATGAGTGCGCGATATCCTCAGGCAAGGGTTCCAACTCATCAGTCTGATAGACGCTGGGGTCTTGTGAAAAAGTGATGGGGGCGTAAAACTTTCCCCATTTATGTGAGCCGCGAATATATTGCACAGCCCCCGATTGAGGCGTCACCGGATCAAGGGTGATCCACACTGAACAAATCTGCCGCCCTTTGAGCTGCCAATAGGGGAGGTCCTGATGCCAAGGCGTTGGTTCGACCGAGCCTGGCTCCTTGATCAACAGATGATCGAAAAACAGATTAACTTTTTTGGCGCCCATTATTTGCCGGGCCGCCGAGACGCCGGCGCCATGAAACACATAATCCTTAATTTCTTCATGCCGCAACCATAGGAACTGATCGCCATGAAACCGCGTTGAGTTTTCTGTATCGGCATATTCTTTTACCAAGGGGCCAGGATGTTCAAGATTTCGCTCAAAGGCCTGCGCCAAACGCAATTGCCATTCCTCG
>JAJFIM010000027.1 GCA_021774995.1 Alphaproteobacteria bacterium
CTGGTGAAGCGGGTGCCCGTCGGTTGCGGGAACAAGGCTATCCACCGGAAATGATTGAAATGACCAAAGGCGCGGCCACGCGCTGCTTTAAGTTCCGGGCCGGCATGCCCATTCTTGGGGTGATCGGGAAAATGGGGATCACCCGGATGAATGGCGGCTGCGGCGCGTTGTTGGATACCTACATTCGGAAAGTGAAGCCGGAGCAGGCCCAGGGCGGCCGGTATTGGTCGAACTACACCTGGCACGGGGACCAAAACCCGGCGCATCCGTTCTGGTCAGGGGTGCAGACCTCTGATATCGACATGAACGACATGCGGTTCTCCAAGCTGAACACCAGCTGGGGCAAGAATTTCGTGGAAAACAAGATGCCGGAAGCGCATTGGAAGCTCGAAAGTATTGAGCGCGGCGCCCGGGTGGTGGTGATCACCCCGGAATATAATCCGACGGCCTATCGCGCGGATTACTGGATTCCCGTTCGGCCGGAAACAGACGGGGCCTTGTTCCTGGGGGCGCTCAAAATTATCTTTGATGAGAACATGTATGACCATGACTTCTGCCAAGCGTACACGGATATGCCCTTGTTGGTCCGAACCGATACGCTGCAATATCTCGATCCTCGGGAAGTCATTCAAGACTATGCGTTCCCAGATTTCTCGAAGAGTTATTCGGGAAAAGTACAAACCTTGGATCCCGCCAAAATTGCCCGTCTCGGCGGCTGTATGGTGTGGGATCTCAACAAGAACCAAGCGGTGCCGTTGCATCGGGAATTGGTGGGCTGGCATTACCGCAAGAGCGGCATCGATTCAGCCTTGACGGGGACCTACCGCGTGAAGTTGCTGAATGGACGGGAAGTGGACGTCATGCCGGTCATGCAAATGTACAATGTCCATTTGCAGGACTATGACTTGGATACGTGTCATCAAATCAATCGGGCGCCGAAAGACCTGATTGTGCGGTGGGCGCGGGATTCCGGCACGATCAAACCGGCGGCCATTCATAACGGGGAAGGCACGAACCATTACTTCCACCAAACCATCATTGCGCGTGGCGCGGCGATGGTGTTGATTGTCACGGGGAACGTGGGGAAATTCGGCACCGGGCAACATACCTGGGCAGGGAACTACAAAGCGGGGATTTGGAACGCGACCCCGTGGGGTGGAGCCGGCTTAGGGACGCACACCGCCGAAAATCCGTTTAAGATCACGACGGATCCGAATGTGCATGGCAAAGAAATTCATGTCAAAGGGTATTACTACGGTGAAGAGGTAGCGTATTGGAACCACGGGGATACGGCCCTCATTGTGAATACGCCGAAATATGGCCGTCGGGTGTTTACGGGGAAGACGCATATGCCGACCCCGAGTAAATTCCGGTGGGTCGCCAACGTGAACGTGTTGAACAACGCCAAGCACCATTATGACATGGTGAAGAACGTGGATCCGCACATTGAAACGTTGGTGAATCAAGATGTGGAAATGACGTCAGACGTCAACCATAATGACGTGTCATTTGCCGTAAATACCTGGATGGAGTTTACCTATCCCGAACATACCGCCACGGTCTCGAACCCCTGGTTCCAAGTGTGGAAGGGCGGCATCCGGCCGTTGTATGACACGCGGAACGATCTGGATACGGTGGCCGGTGTCGCGTCAAAATTGACCGAAATGACCGGCGACGGGCGGTTCCGTGATTACTTCAAATTTGTGTATGACAATCGGGTGGATGTCTATTTGCAACGGTTGTTAGATGCCAGTAGCACCGCATATGGCTACAGCGTCGACGCGATGTTGAAGTCGGAAAAAGGCTGGATGGTGATGTGTCGGACCTATCCGCGCCAACCATTCTGGGAAGAAACGAACGAATCCAAGCCCCAGTGGACGCGGACGGGTCGGTATGAGAACTACCGGGTCGAGCCGGAAGCCATTGAATACGGAGAAAATTTCATCTCGCATCGGGAAGGGACGGAAGCCACGCCGTATCTGCCGAATGCGATCTTGTCCTCCAACCCGTATGTGCGGCCGGATGACTATGGGATTCCCATCACGGCGCAGCATCATGATGATAAAACCATCCGGAACATCAAGCTGCCGTGGGCGGAAATCAAGCGGTACTCGAACCCCCTCTGGGAAAAAGGGTATCAATTCTATTGTGTGACCCCCAAGACGCGCCATCGCGTACACAGTCAATGGTCGGTGAATGACTGGGTGCAGATGTATGAGTCGAACTTCGGAGACGCCTATCGGATGGATAAGCGGACGCCGGGTGTCGGGGAACATCAAATCCATATCAACCCGCAAGCGGCGAAAGATCGGGGCATCAACGACGGGGACTATGTCTACGTCGATGGGAACCCGGTGGACCGGCCGTATCGTGGGTGGAAGCCGAGTGACCCGTACTACAAGGTGGCACGGTTGATGATCCGGGCGAAGTACAACCCGGCCTACCCGTACCATGTGACGATGGCCAAGCATGCGCCATTTGTGTCCACGGCGAAGTCCGTGAAAGGGCATGAAACACGACCAGATGGACGTGCGATTGCCATGGACACGGGGTATCAATCGAACTTCCGGTATGGGGCGCAACAGTCCTTTACGCGGGATTGGTTGATGCCGATGCAGCAATTGGATTCGCTCCCCGGCAAGCATGCGGTGGCGTGGAAGTTTAAATTTGGGTACCAAGTGGACAACCATGCGGTCAATACGGTGCCGATAGAATGTCTGATCCGTATCACGAAGGCGGAAGACGGCGGCATCGGTGGTCGTGGTCCGTGGGAACCAGTCCGGACCGGGTTTACGCCAGGTCAGGAAAATGAGTTCATGATTAAATGGCTCAAAGGTGACCACATTAAGATTAAGGTGTAAGAGACAGTCTCTGTGGGAACCACAAAAAGGTTCACGGACTGTTCATTTGGTAAACGAAAATAAAAAAAGAAGGAGAGATCATTATGCCAGAAGTGTATAATTGGCAACTCGGCCGCAAGATGCTGTATCCCTACGAGGAGCGGCATCCAAAATGGCAGTTTGCATTTGTGTTCAACATTAACCGGTGTTTGGCGTGTCAAACCTGTTCGATGGCAGATAAGTCCACGTGGCTGTTCTCCAAAGGGCAGGAATACATGTGGTGGAACAACGTGGAAACGAAGCCGTATGGGGGCTACCCACAGTTCTACGATGTGAAAATCACGCAGCTCATCGAGCAAGTCAATCCGGGCGGCCAGGTGTGGAACGTGCGGGTGGGCCGCAAGCACCATGCGCCGTATGGGGTGTTTGAAGGGATGACCATCTTTGACGCAGGAGCCAAG
>JAJFIM010000261.1 GCA_021774995.1 Alphaproteobacteria bacterium
TCAGCGCATAAATCTTCCTGAACATCGATCAGAGTTGAACAGACAGTATCGCCATCCATATTCCATGTGCCGGTCCGTCCATCGCTCACGGCAACCGAACCATCTTCGTTAAACATCCATTCAGAGGCCGACCCATCGACCGCAATCACGTGAACCGTATTGCCGACCATAGCGCTAAACGTATCATTCGCCTGCGATATCGCGGGAAAACCCAAAACAAAAACCGGAATAACCCATGCGATCAATTTCTTATTCATACCCTTCTCCTCTTTGTATGGTGATGAAACGCAACGCCTTACTCAACGCCTTCGCGCGCCAGACGAAAAGCCTCGTCAAGCACGCGCCGGTCTCCAACATGATTGGCCAGAATGAGAATGAGACGGGCATTCACATCCCGGCTCTGCTCATCGGTCAGGCCATCATGTAATCTTATCAATGATTCATAAAAATCATCCGGCTGTTCAATATTAGGATCGCAATTCAGAACGCCCGTCATGTCTCCAGCCTTTCGCGAACGGTAAATCTTTTCATGATGCTTTCCCCACTGCGCGCGACAAAGCTGATTTTACTTTCTCTTCGTCAAACCGGCGCCAGCGACCGGCGACGTGTTGATCCGGGCGCAACAGGTAAAATGAGCCGGGCCGGCCGTCATAACGCCGCGCGATCCATCCCTGAACGTCTTCAATTCCGCCATCGCCCACGCACAGAATGTCTATGCGCACGCCGCCCACGTCAAGGTGATGTGGGATTGCCCCTCGAGGCCCAAAGAACACCCCTTTAAAGCCGCCTCCCAAATGATCGAGCAACCACCCTTCGCGTCCGTCATGACGGAGCGGCGCATCCGCCGCCGGGGCGCCCGGCGTCATCTGCCCTTCAAACGCCTCTTCGTCCGGCGTGTTTAACGAAGAGTGAGACAGTGTCGCGGGCACAGACAAACGGCCGCTGTTCACCAGGGACCGGGCAAAGGGGCAGTCTTGCGCCAAACTCAAGACCGCATCGCGGAATGCCCGGCTAACGGGGGTTTTTGGGGTGAGAAAGTCAGTGCTCCGGGTCGAATTTAGAATATTTTCGTCAGCGGCAAAGATGCGTTCCTCGTCATAAGTGCCGAGCAAGCTTTCGGGCGCCAGGCCGCGCATCACCAGATCCAGCTTCCAGCCGAGATTGTCCGCATCCTGAACGCCGCCATTACCGCCGCGCGCGCCGAAGGGCGACACCTGATGGGCCGCATCGCCGATGAAAAACACAGAGCCGTGGCGAAATTTTTCCAACCGGCGGCACTGAAACGTGTACACGCTGATCCACTCCAATTCAAACGGCGTCTCTTCCCCGAGCATGGCCTTGACGCGCGGAATGACATTTTCATGCTTCATTTCTTCTTCATTGTCGGCGTCGGCGCCGATCTGAAAATCAAGCCGCCAGACATTATCCGCTTGCCGGTGCAGCAATGCCGATTGCCCCGGATTGAATTCCGGATCGAACCAGAACCAGCGTTCTGAGGGAAAATCCGCTTTCATTTCAATGTCGGTGATCAGAAATTTATCGTTAAAGACCTGACCCGTGAAGGCGAGATCCATTTCCCGGCGCATCTGAGAGCGGGCGCCGTCGGCCGCTATGAGATAATCGCAAGAAAGCCTGTAAGGGCCGTCGGGGGTGTCCACCTCAATGGTGACGCCATCGCCATGCGGCTCAACGCCCATTACTTTGTTGCGCCAGCGAATTTCACCGCCCAGCGCACTCAACCGCTGAATCAAATATTCCTCGACCCAATATTGCTGAAGATTCACGAAAGCGGGGATTTTATGGCCTTGCTCAGGCAGCAGATCAAAAGAATAAAGTTCATTGCCCTGATGACGCACGCGGCCGATATTCCACGTGATGCCTTTTTCAATCATGGGCGCCGCCGCGCCTTGGCGATCCCAGATTTCCAGAGTTCTCTTGGCTTGACAGATTGAGCGCGAACCGTCGGACACCGTCTCGCCCTGTTCCAGAACGATGGCGGGCACGCCTTTCAGCCGCAACTCAAGCGCCATGGTCAACCCGACCATGCCGCCGCCGACAATCAACACCGGATGATGGGCGGGAGGCGCGGCATCCTGATCTTCAGATCTGGAATAATGGAATTCCGGATATTTATATGTTTTGAGCATTGCCTCCCGCACTCTTAACTCTCAAGCGAGTTCCACATATCCGTATCGCGCTGCGCAGTCCAAATTTGCGGATCGACCACGCCATTGGCTTCGTCATAGGCCCGCGTCACATCGAAAGGGAGGCAATGATCGAAGATCACCCAATCGCCAAAATTTGGTTGAAGCTTTGCATAGGTCGCGGCGTAGATGTCATTCAGCGGCTTACCCGCCGCTGCGCCTTCCTTGACGGAATCGAACATCTGGGTGAGAAAATCCTGCGTGCCCTGGATCGCCTCTTCAACGGCTTTGGGCGTGGTGAGCGCATCGCCCCGGCCCGGCACCAGAACTTCCGGTTTAAGCGCCCGCACTTTGTCCAGCGTGCCCGGCCAGTCGGTGAGATAGGCGTCCCCCGTATAGGGCGTCGCGCCATATTCAACCAGATCACCGCTATACATGATTTTCTGCTGAGGCAGCCAGGCAATGGTGTCGCCTTTTGTGTGGCCGCGCCCGATTTGAATAAGCTGCACTTCAATGTCGCCCATCCAGATCGTCATTTTGTGCGGGAAGGTCATGGTTGGCCAGGTCAAGCCTGGAACCGATTCAATGCCCTGGAACAATCGTGGGAAACGGCCCGCCTCGGAAGCGTAATCCTGTTCGCCGCGCTCAACAATGAGATCGCGCGTGGCGTCTGAACAAATGATCTCCTCGGCGCCATAAGCGCTCGCCCCCAGCACGCGCACAGCATGGTAATGGCTGAGCACCACATATTTTATCGGCTTGTCGGTCACTTCCCGAATGCGCCTGATGACGTCTTCAGCCATTAACGGCGTGGCCTGCGTGTCCACCACCATAACGCTGTCACTGCCAATGATAATGCCGGTATTGGGATCGCCTTCCGCCGTATAGGCATAGGCGCCTTCACCTAATTTCTGGAAGGTGACTTTTTTCTCTTCTAAATCGCCCTGAGAGGCAAATTTCTTATTCATGTCTATTCCTTATCGATGCGTGGCCTTCAACTCCGGGCGGGTTACGCGCCAGGACGCAGGCCCTCTTAACATGAGATTGAAAAGTACGAGGATTGCGGCCCAAATACCCGGATCATAAAATGCATATTAGTTTCAATGGAAACTATCATAACTGACCGGCGCCTGGCAACGGCGCCCGCTGGTCAAAGGCCGACTTTACGAACGGGTTCGTTAAATCTGGAGGAATATTCAGGCGCCACCTCCCTGGCAAACCGCGTCAACACGTCCCGCTGCACGGCGCGGGGCGTGCCGGGTACGCCCGCCTGAACGATGAACCGGTTAAACCCGGCGTCCTGATAACGTTCGATTCGCGCCCCGATGGTCTCGGCCGTCCCGACAAATTGCAAATCAAGATACGCATCCATTGTTGCAGGATCGGAAAAAGAGTGAAACTTGCCAAGAAGCTCGTCAAACGCTTCATAGGTTTTGATATTCCGGTGAAGTCTTTTATCGACTTCGTAATGCTCCACCTGCATCTGGAACCAGGTCGGGAGATATGTGCGCGCAATCTCTTTCGCC
>JAJFIM010000262.1 GCA_021774995.1 Alphaproteobacteria bacterium
GACGCCTTTATCTCAAGCATGCCCATCACTGAATTGGTAAAGAAGCTTGAACCGGCGGCGCCTGAGCATGTGCTGAAAGCGGTTGATGAACTGAAATACCGGGATTTTTTGACGGTCTGCTTAATCGTCGACCAGAAAGACACTTTCCCGGATAACTGGATCTATATCCACGAAGATCAGGTTAAAGTCGGCCGCATTCAGAATTTCAAAAACTGGAGCCCCGAAATGGTTCCCGACCAGTCCAAAACAAGTCTGGGCCTTGAATATTTCTGCAATGAAGGTGATGAATTGTGGGATATGAGCGATGAAGACCTGATCAAGCTCGGCACAAAAGAAATGGATGAAATCGGGTTGATTTCAGCCGGCAAAGTAGTTGACGGCGTCGTCTTCCGCGTCCCCAAAACTTATCCCGTCTATGATACGGCTTACTCTGAAGCGCTGGACATCATCCGCGACTATCTTGACCAGTTTGAAAATCTAAAGACGGTTGGCCGCAATGGAATGCACCGCTATAACAATCAGGACCATTCCATGTTGACCGCGATTTACGCGGTGCGCAATCTGGCTTTAGGAGAAAACCATAATCTGTGGGACATCAACACAGAACAGGAATATCATGAAGAGCGGTTAGCGCCGGGGCGCATTGAGAAAGAAAAACCAGAGCAGGAAAACTTTCAAAACAAACCTCCAAAGGTGGAGGCTGTCGCGGCTTCATCCGACTAAACCTTTCTGCCGCGCGGTATTGGCGTATTGCGGGCGCAGCAGCCTTCCGTCAAAAACGCCAAATGAGAATACGTGATTGGGTGGGGCGCCTTCATCCCTTTTGAGGGCGCCTGACAGACAGGCGCATGGATCAAAAAACCAAAAAGAATATCCGCTTTTTTGTGATTTCCATTGCCGTTGCTATTATTATTTATACAACGCTGGCCTTTTGGACTGGAGCGCCTGAAATAGTGGATGCCGTAAAGCGCATCACAGGTTTGCAACTTTTGGGCATATTGAGTTTGTCGCTCGCCGGATTTTTGATCCGGTTTGGCCGTTGGTATTGGTATCTCCATCATTTGGGCCACTCTTTGCCATGGCTAAATTCCTTACGTTTCTATTTTTCAGGATTGCTGTTTGTGTTGACCCCGGCGCGCGCGGGAGAAGCCGTCCGGTCTATTTACTTGCGTAAATATGACGTCCCCTACGCCAATAGCCTGTGGGTAATGTTTTTAGAGCAGATCAACGACATCACGGGCATGTTGATCCTGTCCTGCCTCATCATGTATCTCTTCACAAATTCCACTTTGTTCATTGTCGGCGTCAGCCTGCTGGTCATCCTCCTGGCGCTGGCCGCGACGCACAGCGCCGCAATCCTCAAATTTCTATGCGGGCGGCGTGTGATCCGCGCTATGCCCTGGGTCTCAAACCTTATCATGAGAATCGAGCTCACCGCTGAAGGGGCCGCAAAGCTCTTTACTGTGAAACTTCAATTGGCGGGGTTGACGGCTACAGTGGCCGCGTTCGCTTTGCAGGGCTTAGGGTTTTATATGCTGACCCTCTTTATGGGCCTGGATATAACGCCCTGGACTGCTATGGGTATTTTTGCGTTCAGCCTCTCGATCGGCTCCTTCACCTTTCTACCGGGAGGCCTGGGCGGCACAGAAGCCGTCATGATCGGCTTGCTGAGCTTGGGCGGCGCAACCATGCCCGATGCGGTGGCCGTCACAATTCTGGGAAGGGCGACAAATCTCTGGTTTGGCGTCTCTATGGGCGCTCTGGCCACCTTGTCTTTGGGGTTAACTCATAAAAAAGCCGTTACGCCCGCACCGAGTTTATGATGAATAAAAATGATAACCTCATCCTCATAATAGTATGAAATCTTATGTTGTGGCATTCAGATTGCACTGAATTCCTTTGTAAAAATAAGTTATTGAAAGATCAGAGTCCCCTATGCTTCACGCGTTTCAGAATGGCGCAAAGCCGCAAGAAACCTATCGGGCCGCCGGGGGGTTACCCGCCCATGCGCCCAGCGGCAAGGCGCCGCTTTTTTTACTTCTGATCGTGATGGTGGCCATGGCTGCTTACGCCGCAACCTTGCGACAAGGCATGAACTGGCGCGCCGATGATCAGGGCATGTATTTGATGCATGCCGAAAATATTCTTGCCGGACGCACCTATTCTCAGACCAATTACGTTTTCAATCCGGACACGTCGCTGGTGGGGCCGCGGCTTTACCCGCCGGTCTGGCCGGCGCTTCTGGCGGCGCCTCTCTCGCTGCACGACGGTAATCTCGAGATCGCCAAATATTATATGGTTCTCTTGTTTGGCGGAATTTTGGGCCTCACTTATCTTCTGGCCCGCCCCAGATTGGAGGGAATGACGGCGCTGTTGCCGGTTATCGGGCTGGCGATGAGTCCGTGGATGTGGGAATACAAAGAAAACCTCCTCAGCGAGTTTCCTTTTCTTTTTTTCACACTGGCCTCTCTGGTCACTCTGGAAGCCATAGACGCCCGCAGCCGCTCACGCGAGGCGCGGATGGTCTGG
>JAJFIM010000263.1 GCA_021774995.1 Alphaproteobacteria bacterium
TCGGGGAGCAAGTGGGGGAGGCGAAGAGCAACGCTCAATGGCCAAAACTGTTCTGATTGTAGAAGACAATGAATTGAACATGAAATTGTTCAATGACCTTCTTGACGCGCAAGGATACACCACTTTGCAAACCAAGGACGGTATGGAGGCGCTGGAGCTTGCGCGCCATCACCACCCGGACCTTATCCTCATGGACATTCAATTGCCGGAGGTTTCCGGTCTTGAGGTGACAAAGTGGCTGAAAGAAGACGATGAGCTGGCGGGCATACCGGTTATTGCGGTAACGGCTTTCGCCATGAAGGGAGATGAAGAAAAAATTAGGAGCGGCGGCTGTGAAGCCTATATCGCCAAACCTATATCCGTTTCTTCATTTCTCGAGACAATCAAAAGTTTCCTCGACGATTAAGATGAAAAAATATGTCAGCGCGTGTACTTGTCGTCGATGATGTCCTTGTAAATGTGAAGCTCATGGAAGCCAAGCTGATGGCGGAATATTTCGATGTTCTGTCTGCGACGAATGCTAAAGACGGCATCGAATTGGCTTTAACCAAGAACCCCGACATTATTCTTCTTGATGTGATGATGCCCGATGTGGACGGTTACGAAGCGTGCCGCCTTCTGAAGAGCAATCCAAAAACGCAGCACATACCCGTCATTATGGTCACGGCGCTGGACCAAAGATCAGACCGCATTCGCGGTTTGGAAGTGGGCGCCGATGATTTTCTAACTAAGCCTGTTGACGATATAGCCCTTTTTGCGCGCGTCAAAAGCCTTGTCCGGCTGAAGATGGTGACCGACGAATTGCGCGCAAGATACGCGACCGGCGCGGAAATGGGATTGATATCGGGCAATGTTGAAGAAGTGATGGAAGACACTGATTCGGCTGAGATTCTGGTGGTCGAAGACAAACCTCTTTATGCGGAAAAAATTGTCGAAACCTTTTCGACAAATCACAATGTGAGGATTGAACTCGATCCTGACGAAGCGTTGCTTGCGGCGCGTAGTCAAGATTACGATTTAGCGATCGTGAGTCTGTCGCTTGAAAATTTTGATGGGTTGCGCTTGTGTTCTCAGCTTCGCGCCCATGATGAGACCCGGAATCTCCCCATACTTATTCTGGTTGATGAAGAAGACATGCCGCGCCTGGTTCGCGGGCTTGAAATGGGCGTGAATGATTATCTGGCCAGGCCGATAGACCGGCATGAACTACTGGCGCGCGCCAAAACGCAGATCAAGCGAAAACGGTATGGCGATAGATTGCGCAATGATTTTCAAGCGGGATTGGAAGTCGCCATCACGGACCAATTGACGGGTCTTTATAACCGGCGTTATTTATCGAGCCATCTGGATAATCTTATCAGCAAGTCCGTTGACAATGGCCGGCCGATTTCCCTTCTTGTGATCGATATTGATCATTTTAAAGCCGTAAACGACACTTATGGCCACGATGTCGGCGACCAGGTTCTCAAAGAATTTGCCCGGCGTCTTTCGAGTAACGTTCGCGGGATTGATATGGCGTGCCGCTATGGCGGGGAAGAATTCGTCGTTGCGATGCCTGAAACGGATGTTTCTTTCTCTTATATGGTCGCCGAACGTCTTCGTCAGGAAGTTGCGGAAATACCGTTCAAGGTCAAGACGGCTGAAGGCGAGCTTTACATCACCATCAGTATCGGCATCACCGACTGGGAAGATCAGGGCGACAGCGTTGAATCATTGTTGAAGCGCGCCGACCAAGCGCTTTACAAAGCCAAACGCGATGGGCGTAACCGCGTGGTCTCCGACGCCGCTTGAGGGGTGCGCTTGTCCGCCGCTCAGATAGATTTGCGCGCGATCATGAGCACGGGCGTAATGCGGCCCTGCTCAATATTAACCCGCACATTTTTGAATTTATCGGCGGAACCTGAGCCTGTTAGCATCCGGGGCGCAATGGGCGAGGCGGTCTTATCTCTTTGACGAAAAAACTTAATCGCAAAATCGGTGCGCGCCTCTTCGTCACTGACGTCAAATCCAGCATGTTTTAGGAGGGTGCGCATTTCACCGGGCGTCGTCAGATGGCTTGTTTCAGAGGTTTGCGCCCAGGGGACGGGAAAGGTAATCGGGTCGTCGCTTATCTTCATGATGTCATAAATGCAAAATGTTGCGTCTGGTTTGAGAACCCGCGAAATTTCGGCGTAAAGACCCGCGCGGTCGGCTATATTCATGGCGGCGTGCACGGTGATGGCCGCATCAAAAGTTTCATCCGCAAATGGTGTGGCCAGGGCGTTTGCTTCCTTAAAAGAGACGCGATCGCTCAGGCGGGTCAGATCGGTGAGCGCCTTAGCCGCCGCGATAAATTCGGGCGTGAGGTCAATCCCGGTGACCTGGCATCCAATGTTTGAGGCGATGGTTCTGGCGGCGCCGCCAATGCCGCAGCCAATGTCGAGAACATGGTCGGAATGCCCCAGCGGCATTTTAGACAGCGCATATTCGGTTGCCGCGCGCCCGCCGATATGAAATTCATCGAACGGCGCCAGATCATCTGAGGACGCGCGCTTTAAATCAACGCCCGCCTTCTCGAGTCCGGTGAGAATGCGCGACAATAAATTTGCATCGCCGTAATGCCCGGCCACGGTGCTTTCGAGTTCAGTCATAGTTTGCCTCTCCGTTACTTTCCCGATCAATTCGCGCAACTTTAGCGCCTTCTGCAACGCTCTCTCTCTATCAGGGTTTACAATTTGTTAATAATCTGCTTTGATTCTAGTTAAGTGCAGCAAAGCCGTAATACTCCTTATGGGTGTGGCTTTGCAGAAAGAAAAAAAGGGTGGGGTGTGACTATCCCCCTGGTGGCCGAAAAAGCAATAAAATGGCCAATACCGGGTCCATTGAACGCCGTTCCGGGCGGGTGGGCGCGCCGGTTAAGCGGATAGGCAAGATCTCACATTTGAATTCCTTACGGGTCGCTCAGGTCCGCCGCATCTCCTGAGTCCGTGAGGGCGTGGTCGGCCAGGGCTGTTGTTGGAGAGGCCTCCTCTGGCAGCGAACTTTTCTTTAATCTGGTCGACCACTTTTCTCATCACGCAAAAAGGCCGGACGTTTTGCCCGGCCTTTTGGTTTAAAAGATCTGGCGTCCAGAAGATCACGTGATCCGGATATAGGTGCTTTTGAGCTGACAATATTTGTCAATGGCGTGCAGGGAATTATCGCGCCCAAATCCCGATTGTTTGAAACCGCCAAAGGGCATGGTGATGTCGCCCCCATCCGTGGTGTTGATGTTGACCGTGCCCGCTTTCAGCGCCTTGGCCATTTTGTGCGCGGTGTTGACATTACTGGTCCACACATTGGCGCGCAGGCCATAGATCGTATCATTGGCGATCTTCAAGGCTTCTTCAGGATCTTTAAACGTAATTGTGGAGAGCACCGGCCCGAAGATTTCTTCTTGCGCAATGGTCATGTCGTTGGAAACCTGATCGAAAATGGTCGGCTCAATATAATATCCGCCTGAATTCTGCCGCACCTGCGAACCACCCATCGCCAGCTTGGCCCCTTCGCTCTTGCCTTTGTCGATATACTGAAGCACGCGGTTCATTTGGTTTTCATCAACCATGGAGCCTTGTTGCGTCGCGTTATCGAGGGGATCGCCCGGTTCCATTGTCGCACCGAATTCGGCGACTTTCTCAAGGAAAGACTCCCGAATGTTTTCGTGAACCAAAAGACGGGAGGCGGCCACGCACACCTGCCCGGAATTGTAGAAGATGCCCATCGCTGCTTCACGCGCGGCAACGTCCAGATCTTCCGTGTCTTCCATAATGATATTGGGCGATTTGCCGCCGCATTCCAACGAGACCATTTTCATATTGGATTCGCCGGAATATTTTAAGAACAACTTGCCCACTTCCGTCGAGCCGGTAAAGGCGAGGGCGTTGACGTCCATATGGCGCCCCAGCGCCTGTCCGGCGGTCTCGCCAAAGCCTGGCACAACATTAAAGACGCCGGCGGGCAGGCCCGCTTCGGCGGCCAATTCCGCGACGCGCAACGCCGTCAACGGGGATTGTTCAGCCGGCTTGATGATGATGGAGTTCCCGGCGGCCAGGGCGGGCGCAAATTTCCACGCCGCCATCAGCAGAGGAAAATTCCACGGCACCACCGCGCCGACGACGCCCAAAGGCTCGCGCGTGATGAGGCCGAGGCCTTTGCCGTCGGAGGGACCGATTTCATCGTAAATTTTGTCGATCGCTTCGGCAAACCACCGGACAGATCCGGCGACGCCGGGGATATCCCCGCCGCGCGAAGACGAGATGGGTTTGCCCATGTCGAGTGTTTCGAGCAGGGCCAGTTCGTCGGCATGGTCCGATATGAGATCAGCGAATTTCAGCAGAACGCGTTTGCGTTTGGCAACGGCCAAATCGGCCCAGGCGCCGCTTTCAAATGCGGCGCGCGCGGCGCGCACCGCCCGGTCAATATCTTCGGCGTCGCAGGACGCCACTTGCGTGAGAACCTGGCCGTCAACCGGGCTAACGCAGTCAAAAGTCGCCCCTGAGGCCGCATCGACATAGTCGTTGTTAATGAACGCCTGATGACGATAGTCCAGTTCCGAGGATTTCTCTTTCCAGTTTTCCGCGACAGCCATTTCTCACTCCTCTTTAAGCAAAGCGATCGTAAACTATTTGATCTTGCCTTCTTTGAATTCCACATGTTTGCGGACGACCGGATCGTATTTCCGGACTACCATTTTTTCCGTCATGGTGCGGGCGTTTTTCTTGGTGACATAGAAAAATCCCGTATCCGCCGTGCTGTTCAGCCGGATTTTTACCGTTGTCGGTTTAGCCATTCTCTTCTCTCCAATGAGACTGTATTTTCACGCTTTCCGGGCGGGGTTGCGGCCCTTGGGGCGACCCCCGGAAAATATCGAGCGCACTCTACGCTTCCCCGCCCGCGTGTCAAGAAAATCCAAGGAGTTTAGCGCTTTAAGAGCCTTCATTCAGGGTGAATGAGGGCGTAGGCCCCGGTAAATCGCAAAACAGCTATAAAAAGCCGCCATGGCGGCAAGAGAGAAGGGGAGACCGGAGAGGCCCCAAAGATCCATGGCCAGCCCCACGATCACGGGGCCAAACAGCTCTCCGATGCCAAAAGCAGTGGCCATGGCGGCGCTGACGACGGCCAGGTCGGCGCCGGAAAAGCGCGCGCCAATATCTGAAAGGGCTACTGTGTAGAGTCCTTCAAAGATGCCGCCCCAAAGAAACAGGGTCGGAAAGAGCAGGAGAGGGTGGCTGATGACGAGAGGCAGCGCCAGGGCGCCGATCCCGCTCAGCAGGGCGAGTACAATCATGAGCCGCCG
>JAJFIM010000264.1 GCA_021774995.1 Alphaproteobacteria bacterium
CCGAGCGCATTGGCGGCGCCTGTAATGGAATGAATGTTGACAAAGGCGGTCTTGCCGGTCACCCGCGCATAACCGTCCGCCATCGCCATAACAGGACCTTCATGAAGGCCCAACACATATTGAATGCCGGGAAAATCAACAAGCGCGTCAACAAAACCCGCTTCATAGGCGCCTGTATTGCCAAAGACGTATTCGACATTCCACGCGCGCAATGTTTCGCACGTGACCTTGCCGCCCGTCGCGTTTTTCAGCGCGATGAAATCTCCGCCGGGCGGTTCTGGAGCGGGCTGATCGTCAGCCATAGCCGAGCTGGCGAGTTGATTGGCGGCAATCGCGCTTATCCCCGCCGTCTTTGTCATTGCAATGAAATCGCGGCGCGACAGGCCGCCGCTTATCAGATTCATCATCGCTTTACGTATCATTCAACGCAGTCCTCTTGAGTATGCACTGTCATAAAAAAACGCCGGGAAGGATTTCACCTCCCCGGCGCTCGTTATCTAAGTTGAATTGAAAAATAAGACTTAGAATTGTTTTTGGAACGTAACGCCCCACATACGCGGTGGGCCAAACAATGCTTGCGCCGTGCCAGTGCCCGGAAACCCGCCAACGCCGCCGCCGGCGCCGTCAATGCCGAACGTCCGTATGATCGGATTGAACCGGCGGAACGCCGCATATCGCTCATTGGTCAGGTTCCTCACCCAGAAAAACACTTCCCAGTCGTTTTGGTTATCAACATAACCAACACGCGCATTCAGGAGATTATAACTGGGCTCCATAACAACGCTTTCAAGCGGGCTTCCTTTTTCCACAAGCTCATGCAGGATCGAGCCAGTGAAGGACCAGTCAAAACGCACCACCATATTACCGTTTTGCGTGATAGGCCGGTCATAGGTGAGCGAGGCGTTGCCTGTGACTTCAGGCGCCAAGGGAAAACGTTGCCCAATGAATCCTGCGCCTTCAACTGACTCAACGCCCGTCACTTGGTCGATAATCGGAACGCCGGAGCGGATTTCGCTGAACGCCGTGCCGACGCCGCCGGAGAAAGTCAATTCATCCGTAAGCGCTAAATCCACATCGCCCTCAAAACCCCAGACGCGAGAATCTGGAATGTTTAACACGACAATGCCAGTCGTGATCCGCGTGATGCCCTGTTGCCTGTCTGTATAATCCGTGTAGTAACCAGAAAGGTTAACCCGGGCGCGGCCACCCCAGAAGATAGTTTTTATGCCCCCTTCGTAGACATTCACCGTTTCCGGCTTAAAATCGATGCTTGAAGGCGCCGCATTTGGATCGGCCGACCGGACAATTATCTCAGCAACCGTTTCATCCTTGGTAGGCGACCGGCCCAAGGAGGCAGTTAAGTCTCCGATAACAGAGGCGATATTGCCCGGCCCCATGCCGCGGATGAAATTAACGAACTGGTTCACATTCTCGCCTTGCGTAATATCGAACTGGAACCCGCCCGATTTAAACCCATGGGAGTATTTGACATAAGCCGTCAAATTGTCAGTCGGCTGCCAGGTCAAAGAGGCCGTTCCTGAAAACTCCCTGTCGCTCCTTTTACGCATGGTCGAAAATGACGGACGCGAAATGTTGATCATCCCAACCTGCGTCATGTCCAGATTTTTGTCTTCCCATGTATGGCGAATGCCGCCGGTCAATGTCAGCGTATCGCTGATATGGAAGTTTGAGTGAAAAAACAATGAGAAGGACTCGGTGTCCAGCGTGCCGGCTTCCCTCACCCCAATCGTACTGGGCAGGTCCGCCGCGGTTACAGGCCCAAGCGCCGTTTCAAAACCGAAGGGCAGGAAGAAATCTTCCGCCTGGCCGCCAGGCAGGAAACGGCCCGCCGCGATGAGATCGGGGTTGTTACACCCAATGGTCGCTTCGTTGGCGCCGAAAATATTCGTCGCCGGATTGTTGAAGACGCCGTCGGCGTTCAAATCAAAATCCCAAATCGGTAATCCATCGGTGTCAAATCCCGCCAGCCGCGACGTTGTCTCAAATGGCGGCGGCGGTGGAAATCCACGGAATGTGGATGTCGTCACGCCAGCCGTACAACCGCTTAAGATGTCTTGCGGAAAAAAGCGCGTTTCCGACGACGATTTCTGATCTTGCTTCAAATAATAGGCGCCGGCGATGAAATCGAACCGTCCGCCTTCTGGAGACGCAACGCGCAATTCTCCAGAATACTGATCTAAATCCTCATTCAAAAAAGTGTCAGACAAACGCTGGCGCGTCGTATCGCCATCGAAAAGACTGACGACATCGTTTGCGCGGTAAGCGCCGATGCCGGTCACGACAAAGCCGCCCGCCACGTCGAGATTAAATTCCAGGGACGTCCCCCAGAGATCCCGGTCAGATGTGCTCGGAGAATCAATGTCGACAATGCCTTTGGAGAGATTGACGAAAGCGGGTTGCTTTAGATCGTTGGGATCGTCATTGATCTGACGGACAAAATCCCGGTTTTCCTTGAAGCGGTCAGCCGACCAATAGATTTCGAGATTGTCAGTTGGATTGAAAACAGCCTGGAGGCGCCCCGACCAGTTATCCTCTCCATTGAATCGGCGACCGTCAAACGCGTTTTTCATCCAGCCGT
>JAJFIM010000265.1 GCA_021774995.1 Alphaproteobacteria bacterium
GCATTATTCAAATGTTAAGATATGCCGCCAGGCCCACGGGTTCCCCGTCAAAAATATGCGATCTATGTAGGGTTTGCGCGCATCACCCGGCTTGACCGGGTGACCCAACTTTCGCGAAGATTCTGGTCAGCCCGGTTTAACCGGACTGCGGCGCGGCAGGATTAAAGATAAATTTTTCACTTAGAACATTTCCGATTTGATCTGGCTCACTCCCCCTTCGTCACCCCGCGACTCGATCTCGGGGTCCATCTGTCTCCATACGAAGCATGGATCCCGCGGGCAAGGCCGCGGGATGACACCGCGTGAAGAGAGGACTCTTGAGCAATATGTGAATCAAGTTAAATCGGAAATGCGCTAGAACAGACACCAGCAGGCCGCGTCGCGAAATGACAAAGAAGGTGCGGGAACAGATTCTCATGTCATCTTCGGCAACCGTGCGCAAATTCCAAATAGTGAAATGACATTAACATAGTAAAATTACTCCAGGGGTTTTGCATTCCTCGATATAGACTCAAATACTTCCGCCTGCTGATTTTCTGTTAAGAGACTTTTAGCCTTAGCGATCAAAGTATCCGTTTCCGCATCGCGGGTTTCCATGCGCAAAAGAAGATAAAGCGCCTGTTGATAGAGCTCCACTTGACTTCTCTGCGAATTAAATGCGCCTGGCTCATTTTCCAGCAGCAGCGCCGTCGCCTTCAATGTCGCGGGCTCATACCCGCTTAACGCTAAAATGACGACACCTCTGAGTTCAAAAACGCGGGCTTCCTCAAGTGCCTCCTCCTCGGTCTGCCCTTCCAGAAGGATGGGCCTGAGCGGAAAACGCCCCTCAAGACGCCCGGTGCTCAAAATATAACGGGCCTCCTGACTGCCGATGATGCTGGCAGTCAAATACCATTGCTCCGCCTCCGTCTGCCCGTCTTTTCCATAGTCTCCGCGTTCCAAATCCTTCGCGAAGGCCAGGGTTTTGTCCGCGCAGCGCGCCTCCGCGCGTTCAAAGCGCGTGGGCCGCTTAAAAGGGTGCCCTTGCGCCTTGGCGATGGCAATACGCAACCGTTCTTTGTTGTGGGTCACGGTGGTAAACCGTTCGACACAGCTTGCCCATAACCACGTGTCGCGCCATTCGAAGGCATTGCCCAGACCCTTGGGCCTGAATTCCCGTCGGTTCAAGACCCCAGAGAGCCGGTCCAACTGACGCCCAAAAAAACCCGGGTCTGAACGCTGCGTCACCTGCATAGTCAGCGCCGACTTCCGGTATGACGCGGCAACCTCTGGATCGATAAGGGAATCACAAAGACCCGTCTCGTAATTTTCCGCCATGAGAAGATGGGCGCGTGGATCGGCGCTACTGGCGTCCAACAAGAGTTCAAACGCCCGCTCGCACTGCCCCGCCGCCACCAGGTCTTGATAAATAGGCGCCCAGTCCGGCGTCCGGTCGGAAAACGTGAAATACCCCCCCACACCGAGCACCAACGCGAAGAATCCCCAGAACGGCCACCTGCGCCGCCCGGAGCGTTGCGCTGTTTTTTTGCCCATCAACAACCGCGCCTCCGCTTTAAAGTAGTCCCCACGCTCTCCCACGCACCTCATAATAGCAGGTATTTCAACCAATAAAGAAAGGCTATCTATGCAACAGTCACTTGACAAACGCCAAAGCCAACAAGGAATGGCGGGAGAGAGCCGCTTTCTATCCGTAAAGCAGCGAGCAGCCGACTCCCTGCTATGCAGCGAGATTTTGTTGAACATCGGAAAGATCGAACAGAGAATCGCCTTCCATCGGCAAAATATCCGCGCACTCAAAGACCAACATGCTAGGCAGGAAAGGCAGATCGCCGACCTGGAAATGGAGTTGAGAAAAGTCCCCTTACCAACCCCCGGCGGAATGGGAAAAAGGATTCGCGATATAGCTTCAGAAATGGTGGGTCTGTTCGTCAGTGTTGTCGATTCCAAGCAACAACGGAAAAGGATACAGAGACAAATTGGCATCCTCAAAACGGCGTGAATACGATCAACCAACGCATTGCAGACGAACAAAGGCAATTGAACGGCGCCATTGCCAACAGCGCTGATCTCAAACAGCGGAGCAGAGCTCTTGGCTGCGGCGGCGTGGGTCTTGCCGACCGGCCCTTTTAATAATTCCTAAAGGGTGCTCTGGCGACAATAATCCATTAGGGTGAAATTTATGGCATCTGACATCATACAAGGCGCGCAAGATTCTGAGGGGGAGACGACGGCTCCCTACCGGCCCAAGATCGGTCTGGCCCTGGGCGGCGGCGTGGCGCGCGGCTGGGCGCATATCGGCGTCATCCGGGCGATGGAGCGCTATGGCCTGAAACCCGACATCATTGCCGGCACCTCCATCGGCGCTCTGGTGGGCGGCGCTTATCTGGCAAACCATCTGGACGTGCTGGAGGAATGGGCGCGCAGCCTCAATAAGCGGCGGATTTTAAGCTATCTTGATTTTACGTTTGGAGGATCGGGATTTTTTGCCGGCAATCAACTGGCCAAATTGATGACGCGCTATTTCGGAGACGTTCAAATCGAAAGCCTGGAGCGGACCTTTATCGCCGTCACGGCTGAACTCGCCACGGCTCATGAAATCTGGATCCGGGAGGGATCTCTCGTTGACGCCATTAAAGCTTCCTATGCCCTGCCCGGCGTCTTTCCCCCCGTCATGCGGAAAAATCGCTGGCTGATCGACGGCGCTTTGGTCAACCCCGTGCCGGTCTCGGTCTGCCGGGCCTTTGGCGCGCGGCTGGTGATCGCCGTCAGCCTGCAATCCGACGCTTTTGGCAAAAGCAATTTGGAAGAAGGCCGGCGTCTGCAAGAAGAAGAAAACGGCAATGGCAATGGCGACAATCATGTGAGTTTCGCCGAGAGCCTCAAAGCCAAACCGCGCAATCTCATCATGCGCCAGCTTTTCGGCACGGGGCACGCGGCGCCGGGCGTTGGGACGGTCATGCTGGGCGCGCTTAACATCGTGATGGATCGCCTTGGCCGCTCGCGCATGGCGGGCGACCCGCCGGACGTGCGCATCGCCCCGCGCGTCGGCCATATCAGCCTGCTGGATTTTGACCGGGCGGAAGAATCCATCAAACTGGGTGAAGAGGCCTTTGAAGAACAACTCCCACGGCTGGAAGAGGCCCTCGCGATTTTGAGATAGGGACGCCGCCCCTCTTTGTCCCCCCGGCTTGAACGGGAATCCAGTGAAATCCTATCAGGATTGCAAAATATGATGACGCATAGTCATTTATGAGGGTATGGCCTAGGCCGTTTGCGCACAGCGGATAAGTTTTCATTAAGCATAAAACTTCACGCCTTCTTAGCTGCCCGCTCTCCATACTGTCCCGTGAAACCAATGCCAGCAAAGTGAGGCGACAGGATGCCCGTTTCCGGCGGATTTTCAGCGGTGGCGCTTTTTAACTCTTTGGACAAAATCATTCCAAAGAGAGAGGAGCTTATGGCCAAGAACAAGACGGTGCAAAGCGACATCGAATATTTCAAAAAAAATATTCAGAAAATTGAAAGCCCTGAAGATCTGTTTAAAGACTATCGCCTTTTGCGCATCTCGTTAGAAGCTTATGGACTTGATACGGAAATCGAAAAAGCGGGTTTGATCAGGGGCGTCTTGACCAGCGATCCCAAGGAAGTCAACTCTCTGGTTAACAAAATGAATGACCCCCGTTTTAAGGAAATGGCGGCGGATTTTAAATTTTTCGATCCGGCGGGGAACGGAACGTTCTTTGTAAAATTACAGAGCTTTGCGGTCGACGTCGGCAAAAAGTTGATAACTGTCGCGGTCGAAAAGGAACTTGATCAACAGGCGCCGGGCATTCGCAAAGCGATTCACTTTAAAAAAGTTTCGTCCGAAGGCAATATCAAAACCCCCTTCAACATATTATCCGATCCTAATTTACGCGATGTTGTCCTGGAGGCGCGCGGCATTCCCCTTTCCATCGTCATCCAACCGGTTGAGACTCAAGGGCGCGTGCTCGAGTCGAATTTCGACTTTAACAAATTCGACAATGCGCGTTATGTCGACCGCATCATCCAGCAATATCTTGCCCAAACTGATCTCGCCAACTTTAACGCCGTCAGCACGGCGTCTCTCGCCAGCACCTTGCTGAGCGGTGCGGCAGGCAATAACGGCGGCATTACTCTAATCGTGTGAGATGCGAATTTAAGACGGGCCGCCTCAAGTTCACCCCGTCGCAATATATTCGCGCAAGGCCTCAGCTTCCTGCTCAGTTTCATTGATCCGGTGCTTCACCACATCGCCGATGGATATGATGCCTTTAAGCTGGCCTTCCTCCACAACCGGGAGATGACGAAAACGCCGATCCGTCATCAACGCCATGCAATGGTCGATCGTATCGCTGAGCTTGCAGGTGATCACATTCCCGCTCATGAAATCGCCAACGGGTTTCACCAAAACTTGCGCACCCTCTTTTGCGATGGCGTTGACGATATCGCGTTCAGACAAAACACCGCATACACTCCCATCCGCTTTCGTCACAATGACGGCGCCGATGCGCTTTTGCGACAGCAGTTTCGCCGTCTCAGCCAATTGACAGCCAGACGCGATGGTGAAAACGCCAGAACCTTTAACTTTGATAATACTTGCGACAATCATCCGTGCTCTCCCTTTCGTGCTTGCGCTTTGTCCCTCACTCCTCTTTTCAAATACAAAACCTTAACTTACCCCTTGTACCCGCTTTGCTTTTCTATAAATATCGATATAGTCACGCTAAAGAAGAAAAAGGCGGCGTCAGGGGGAATCATGCCTTTATCTGGAGGTCAGTGCAAGTGTGCGGCGCAGCAAGCGCGGTTACATTTCACCTGCAACGCCGACGCCCGGTTTCGACCACGCAGTCCATTAGGGTTAATTGGGTAGATCGTCAGGAAAGCTATGCGCAGCCCCCTTTATCTACGTCAACTCAAACGCGATCTTGACCATTGGATTGACGAAGATCTGATTGATTCCGATACCGCGCAGGCCATGTGGGACGAGGCGGGCCATAGCGGACAAAAACACTCTTTATCGGCAAGTTTCGCCATCCTTGGCGCGATCCTTTTGGGATTCGCCGCTATGTCGTTTGTTGCTGCGAATTTCTGGGGCATTTCAAAAATCATTCAACTCTCCCTTCTGTTTGGCGCGATGAGCCTTTCTTATGTCATCGGCTGGTGGTGCTTACGCACTGAGC
>JAJFIM010000266.1 GCA_021774995.1 Alphaproteobacteria bacterium
GCGACACAATGTTCGCCAGCATGACGGCGGCCTATGAGGGTTTAAGCGCGCCCATGCGGAAGTTCATCATGACTCTCAAGTGCCGCCATGAATTTGGTCCGTTTGCAGATCTTTTTCCCAAAACCGAGGAAGGCCGCCTTGCATTATGCGCGATGGAGGAAAAACATCCCTCGCCCTTGCACCCCATTGTGCGCATTCACCCGGTTAGCGGCAAAAAGGCCCTGTTCGTCAATGCGCATTTCTGTTCTCACGTGGAAGGCTTGAAAAAAGATGAAAGCCGCACCTTGCTGGATCTGCTCTACCGGCAGGCGATGATCGCGGAATACCAACTTCGCGTGAAGTGGGCGCCCGGAACGCTCATTATCTGGGACAATCGTTCCGTCGTTCACCGCGCTGTGCATGATTATTTCCCTCACCGCAGGCGCATGGAGCGGGTCACTATTACGGGGGACCGGCCCTTTGGACCGGGCGATGGCGCGGCGTCCGGTGAAGCCGTTCAGACGTCCGCCGCTGAAGAAGCGTTCCCGGCGCAAAGCGCACGCCCGTTGCGTAAATTTCTTGTCGGTCTCGATGATGAAGGCGCCAAACGCTAGGCCGGTTTCAGGTCCCGCAGCAGGCGGCCGAAGAGGCCGTGTTGCGCGCGCTCTTTGGAGCGGACGCGCAGGCCCGCCGGGTCGTCAAAAAAGACCGTGATCCAATCCGTGGGCACGCCGATGCGCCACCACACGTCGTCAAGCTCAAGGTTCTGGTCGAGGATTTGTCCCAGCGAGGCTTGAAGAAGATAAGCGATGAAATCTTCGGCGTCCTCGAAACCGCCAATGCCCAATACGCGGAACTCGAAATGGCCGGATTTGAGCGCATAGGGTTTGGTCCGCCGGTAGGCCGGGCCTTTCAGGCGCCGCATCAGAAATTGGGCGCCCACCACGCCTAATAGCGCGACCAGGGCGATGGCAATGAGTATGGGAAATAACGTACTGGCTGTGTCCATGAAAAGAACCATGATGGCGGATGAGGGTATGTGGCGCTCTTAATACTACTTTTGGATGCATTTGCCACTCTTTTGTTTCGCTAGCCAAAACTTACCTGCTTTCCTGTTTTTTGGGAAAGAGGCGCGCGCGCCGGAGATTGGGGCTTGCCTAAATCATAGCGCGGTGCGGGTTTGACTTGATTTGATGCGTTTTGCGCGCCATGTATAGGATCTGGACTTTGAGAATAATTCTTAAAAGCCGCCGGAATAAGGCTGAGACGCAACCGATGTTTATACAAACAGAAGCAACACCCAATCCCGCCACGTTGAAATTTCTGCCCGGCCGCGATGTTGTCGGCGCAGGGTCCGTAGTGGATTTTCCGCAAGCCGGCGCCGCCCAGAGTGCCCCCTTGGCCGCCAGGTTGTTTGAAATCGAGGGCGTGGCCGGCGTATTTTTAGGATCTGACTTTATCTCCGTCACCAAGGGCGCTGTTGAGTGGCCGCAATTGAAGCCCATCGTGCTGGGCGCAATTATGGAGCATTTTATGTCCGGCGCGCCGGTGATGGCCGAGGATGCGGCGGAGCAGCGCGGCGCAGGGGAGAGCGCGCACGCTGATTATGACGGCGCCGAGTCCGAGATTGTCGATCAGATCAAAGAAATTCTGGACACGCGCGTGCGCCCGGCTGTGGCGCAGGATGGCGGCGACATCACATTTGATCGCTTCGAGAGCGGCGTGGTGTTTTTGCATATGCGCGGCGCCTGCGCGGGCTGTCCGAGCTCGACCATCACGTTGCAATCGGGTATAGAAAACCTTCTCAAACATTACATTCCGGAAGTCGTTCGCGTGGAACAGGCATTTTGACGCCGGACGGCCTATAGGGTGGAAAAGAGGGGGGTTCGCGTAAATATGCCAACCGTATTGATCACCGGGGCCAGCCGCGGTCTGGGGCTGGAATTTGCCGCGCAATACGCCGCCGACGGGTGGCGGGTTTTGGCCTGCGCCCGCAAGCCAGAGGCTTCGAGGGCGTTGAACGCTATTGCCGACTCTTGCGACAACGCGCGTCTGTTCGCGCTTGATGTGACTGATTTTGCGGCTGTGGATCGCCTGTCCGCAGACTTACGCGCAGAAAAAATAGATGTCCTCATTAACAATGCCGGCGTCTTTGGACCCAAGGTCAGCGAGGACAATGATTTGCGTCAAAGCCTCGGGCATATCGATTATGGGATCTGGCAGGAGGTTCTGCTCACCAAGACGTTGGCGCCGCTCAAAATGGCGGAAGCCTTTATGAAGCAGATTGAGGCGGGAGACCAAAAAAAGATTGTCGCGATTTCCAGCGTCATGGGATCAATTACAGAAGCCGCCGGGGGGTATTACGCCTATGGCTCCTCTAAGGCGGCGCTCAACAAAGCCATGGCGGCGCTGGCGCGGGACGTGGAAGCCAAAGGCGTTGCAGTGGCGGCGTTTTGTCCGGGCTGGGTCAAAACCGATATTGGCGGTCCCATGGCCTCGCTAGACGCCACGCAGAGCATTGCGGCATTGAGGGGGCTTATCCAGGATCTCACCCTTGAGCAATCGGGAAGTTTTCATCGCTATAACGGCGATGCGCTGCCTTGGTAAGCGTGGCGCTTCGCGGTAGACTAAGCCCGACACCAGCGTTAAGGGATTCTTTTTTATGCCTACAGTCTTGATTACCGGCGCCAGCCGCGGTTTTGGTTTTGAACTCGCCGCGCAATACGCCGCCGACGGATGGCGCGTGCTGGCTTGCTGCCGCGCGCCCGCCCACGCCAGCGCATTGAAATCCCTTGCGGATGACGGCGCCCATGAGATCACTTTGCATCAAGCTGACATGACGGATTTAGTGCGCATTGAGGGCCTGGCCCTTGAGCTCAAAGACCAAACCATAGACGTTCTTATCAATAATGCCGGGGTCATCGGCAAACGCAATTTTGACCAGGGATTGCTTGAGGATCAAGCGTTCGGCCGCTCGGATTACGGCGAATGGGAGCTGGTTTTAAAAACAAATCTGCTCGGACCCATGAAGATGGCGGAGGCGTTTGTCGAACACGTGGCGGCAAGCGAACAAAAGAAAATCATTACACTGACCTCTATTGTGGGATCTATGACGGAGAATAATTTTGGCGGCATGTATGCGTACCGCGCCTCTAAAGCGGCCGCAAACGCCATTATGAAATCCATGGCGAT
>JAJFIM010000267.1 GCA_021774995.1 Alphaproteobacteria bacterium
CTATATCGTCAACACCGCGCGCGGCGAAGTGATTGATGAAAACGCCCTCACGCGCATGTTAAACGCCGGCGAATTGGCGGGCGCGGGTTTGGATGTGTTTGAACACGAACCGGCGGTGAACCCCAAATTGCTGAACAATGATTCAGTGGTTTTGCTGCCCCATATGGGCTCGGCGACCATCGAAGGGCGCATCGATATGGGCGAGAAGGTGATCATCAATATCAAAACCTTCATCGACGGCCACAGACCGCCCGACCGTGTGCTGCTCTCCATGCTTTAGAGCCGTTTTCCGTTTACACGCAAACGGCTCTAAAGGTTATCGAGAGAAGTGACGCCCATCTCCTCCAGAAATTCGGCTTCCGTCACGCGGGGGGTGTCATCGGCGAAATTATAACGGGCAGGCTTTGCGTCACTATAAATATGCCGCTCAAGCGTCAAATCATCCGGGTCATCAAACGCTTCGGACGATACGACCAATATTTCATCGGGGTTTTCCGCCAGCCGCCAAAACAGGCTCGTGCCGCACACCGAACAAAATCCCCGCTCGCCCCATTTGGAGCCGCGATACCAGGCAAGGCCTTGCGTGTTGGTGAAATTGGCGGGGCCCGGGCAATGCACGGACATGAACGGCCCGGCGCTCCATTTTCGGCACATGCCGCAATGGCACATGGTAAAGCGCGGCTTGGGCGCGTCCACTTCAAATGTGACGGCGCCGCAGAGGCACCCGCCGGTGCGCGTGGTCTTTGTCGTCATGGGGTCAGTCCTCTCATTTGGCGGCGCCGCATAAAACGCAAGCCGGATCAGGTTGTATTTTAATGTTGCGCGTCTGGGCGCCAAGCCCGTCGAAGAGCACAAGGCGTCCGGCCAAGCTATCGCCAATATTCAATAATTCTTTCAAAACTTCCAGCGCCTGCCACGCGCCCATCACGCCGCTGAGCGCGCCAAGGATTCCGGCCTCGGCGCATGATGGTATGGAGCCGGGCGCCGGCGCTTGCGGGTAGAGGCAGCGGTAACAGGGGAGGGGCGCGCCCTTCGCGTCTGTATCATAGGCCTTAAACACTGTGAGTTGCCCGTCAAATTGTCCCACGGCGGCGGAGACCAGAGGGCGGCGGGCAAAATAACACGCGTCGTTGATGAGCGCGCGCGTCTCATAGCTGTCGGAGCCATCGGCCACGAGATCGTAGGCGCTGATAATCTCCCGCGCATTGGCCGCATCGAGACGAACGGTGTGCATGTTCACGGTCACGTCCGGGTTCAAGGCGCGGAGCGTTTCGCGCGCGCTTTGCGTTTTGTCGCGGCCCACATCGTTCGTCGCGTGAATGATTTGCCGCTGAAGATTGCTGAGATCAACCTTGTCGTCATCGACCACGCCCAGCGCGCCCACGCCCGCGGCGGCAAGGTAAAGCAACACCGGCGCGCCAAGTCCGCCTGCGCCCACCACCAGCACTTTAGCCCCAAGCAATTTTTCCTGCCCCTGGCCGCCTACTTCGCGGAGCAGCAAATGGCGCGCATAGCGCTGGATCTGTTCGGGGTTGAGGCTCAACGATTGCGATCCCTTGCGTCAACCGCCCGCCCCGCCGGTGGAGCCAAACCCCCCGGCGCCGCGCTTTGTTTCAGGCAAGCTTCCCGCTTCTTCCCAAAAGGCGCGCACAACGCTGGCCACGACCATTTGCGCGACCCTGTCGCCGCGGCGTACGGTAAAAGGCGCAGCCCCATGATTGACGAGGACGACTTTCACTTCGCCGCGGTAATCGGAATCGATGGTGCCTGGGGCGTTGAGCACGCTGACCCCATGTTTGACCGCGAGGCCCGATCGGGGGCGCACCTGAACTTCAAACCCTGCGGGGATGGCCATTTTTAAGCCGGTGGGGACCAGGGCGCGCGCGCCGGGCTCAATTACGATGTCGGCGCCCGGATCCAAAGCGGCCAGAAGATCAAGTCCTGCGGCGCCGTCCGTCTCGTAAGACGGCAAGGGAAGGTCCTTGGCGCTGGCTAACCGCACGACCGTGATGAGCGTTTCAGTTTGAGCCATGGGACAGTCCTCTTTTGCTCTTCAAAGGCAAGGGCGTGATTTTACGCGCGTTGTTAAAATAATCCGCGACGCGGCTGGCCAGCGCGGCGCCAGTTTCAGCTTTGGTCATATGGGGCCATCGTTCTTGGCGATCGTGCGTGATCAGCATGATTTCATTGTTGTCGCCGCCCATGACGCCGCTTGCCGGCGAAACGTCATTGGCGATGATCCAGTCGCAGGATTTTGTTTTTAACTTTTGCCGCGCATGGGTTTCCATTTTTTCCGTCTCAGCGGCAAAGCCGATCACCAGCGATGGGCGGTTTTTCTTGCGCGTGCTGAGCGATTTGAGGATATCGATATTTTCCGTCAGGGCGAGCTTCGGCGCGCTGTTTGAGGTTTTTTTGATTTTCTCGCTTTGCGGCGCCGCGATGCGCCAGTCAGCCACGGCGGCGGCGCAGATGGCGGCGTCAACCGGCAAGGCGGCTTCGCAGGCCTTGGCCATGTCGGCGGCGGTTTCCACCCGCACCGTTTTGATCCCCGGCGGGTCTTTGAGCGTCACGGGACCCGTGATGAGACAGACATCGGCGCCCAAGGCCGCCAGGCTTTCTGCAATGGCAAAACCCTGTTTGCCGCTTGAGCGGTTGGCGAGATAACGCACGGGATCAATTGGTTCGTGGGTTGGGCCGGCTGTCACCAGCACGCGCCGTCCCGCGAGCAGCCCAGCGCTTTGGTTTTTCAGAGCTTTGGTTTTTGGATGCAGGTGGGTCAAGCCGGATTCTTGGCGTTCGAAACAGCGCTCGATGGCGGCTACGATGTCGAGGGGTTCGGCCATGCGTCCCGGTCCATATTCGCCGCAGGCCATGTCGCCTTCATCCGGTCCGACAAAGGCGATTCCGTCTTGGACGAGCTGCGCAACATTGCGCCGCGTGGCGGTGTGGGTCCACATGCGCACATTCATGGCGGGCGCCACCAATACCGGCGTATCGGTTGCCAGCAGCACTGTGCTGGCCAGATCTCCGGCCAGTCCCGCAGCCATTTTAGCCATCAGATCGGCGGTCGCGGGCGCCGCGACGATGAGATCGGCGGCGCGCGAGAGCGCGATGTGGCCCATTTCAGATTCATCCAGGAGGTTGAAAAGATCTTCATGCACTTTTTCGCCGGTGAGAGCGCTTAAACTGAGCGGGGTGATGAACTGCGCCCCTGCTTTGGTTAACAGTCCGCGCACACGGGCGCCGCGCTCGTTGAGCCGCCGGGTTAGGTCGAGAGCTTTATAGGCCGCGATTCCGCCGCCAACGATCAGAAGGATATGCTTATTTTTCAACACCGGGTCATTCCTGCGGTCAAATTATAGTAAACGCCATGGGGAAAATGGGTCCGTTTGAGCGCCATATCGCCCTATACTACCCTAAAGAGCCAGTAAAAAAGATCACTATTTTGGCCGTAATTTGTGTGTGTGCGTAAAGGTGGGAGTATCGAGCTCATGTATGGCAGATCATTTAATGCGTATGAATGGAGCCGGATGAGGGGCAATAAAGCGCTCTATTATGTTGATCACGGGGTGCGTCCGGGATTGATTGCGGGGGTTGCGTATGCTGCGCTGATTGCGCTGCTGGGCGGGCCGTATTCGCCTTACATAAACGCGCCGGTTTTTGCGCTTCTGACGACGCCTATTTATCTTTGGCTGAGTTACCGGGCCTGGGAGGCCAATGAAGAGGCGTTCGCGGCCTATGTGGTGGAGGAAGGCAGGCGCCTTATGCAGCGCCTTTAAAAAACGGCGGTGAGGGCAATTATGGCGAGGGCTATCGCGCCAATCCACACAGCAATATTGACGCCGCGCCGCTGACGCTGCGTTTCCCGCGCGATGGCGCGCGCGGCTTGCGGGTGAAGGCGCAAGCCTTCGCGGGTCATCACCGAGGAAATCGTTGCGGCTGCGTTGAGGGCGTCGGGCAGATGGGCCAGAGAGCGTCCAAGAGCGCGCGCGCTTTCAGCCGCTTGTCTGACCTGCGCGTGCGGCCCGAATTGATCCGCCATCCACTGTTCGACAATAGGGCGCGATACTTCCCAAATATTGAGATCGGGATCGAGATCGCGGGCCACCCCTTCCACCACCATCATGGTCTTTTGCAGAAGCGCCAATTGCGGCTGAAGGCGCATGTCGAAGGTCTCGGTGACCTGGAAAAGCTGAGCCAGCAAGCGGGCCATGGAAATGGCGCCGGCGTGGCGGCCAAAGATGGGTTCGCCTACCGCCCGCAGGCTTTGGGCGAAAACATGGACCGAGTGATGGGCTGGAACATATCCGGCGGCGAAGTGAACTTCGGCCAGGCGCTCGTAATCGCGGGTTAAAAAACCAAACAGGATTTCGGCCAAATAGCGCCGCGACTCAAGATCCAGCCGCCCCATGATCCCGAAATCGACGACGGTCAGACAGCCTTGGCGGTCAATAAAGATATTCCCCTGATGCATGTCTGCGTGGAAAAAACCGTCTTCCAAAGCGTGGGTTAAGAACGCTTCGATGACATGCCGGGCGATGCGCGCGGGGTCGAAGCCTTGAGCTTTGAGGGTCGCGCCGTCTGTAATGGGCGCGCCGTCAATCCATTCGCTGGTGAGGACGCGCTGACTGGTGCGGGTCCAATCAACGCGCGGCACGCGAAAATTTTCCCGTCCGAGATTGTTTTCCGCCAATTCCGAGGCCGCCGCCGCCTCAAGTCGCAAATCCATTTCCATCTGACTGCTCGCGGTCAGGGTTTCAATCAGCTTCACCGGTTCAAGGCGCTTTAAGGCCGGGCGCAGGCGCTCCGCCAGACGCGCGGCAAAGGCCAGCGCCGCCATGTCTTTGGCAAATTCCTCCTCGATGCCGGGCCTGAGTACTTTCACGGCGACGATTTGTGCGCCGCCCATTTCATCGTCCAGAGGCAGGGTTTCCGCCTTATGCACCTGGGCAATGGAGGCGGCCGCCATGGGTTCGCTCAAACTGGCGTAGAGTTCATCCCATGGGCGCTCCAGTTCGGCCGAGATGATGACTTTGGTTCGGGCTGTGGGAAAGGGGGGCATGCGGTCTTGAAGGCTTTTCATGTCTTTCGCGAGTTCAGCGCCCAGAATGTCCGGCCTGGTGGCGAGAAACTGGCCCAGTTTGATGAAGGCGGGACCAAGGGTCTGCAAGGCCAGACCCAGCCGCTCTCCGGGCCGGGCGGCTCCGCCCGTGCCCGCGCCCGCGCCTTGCCCTGGCCAGGCGCGCGCCAGGCGTCCGGCCAAACGCACGGCAAGGGGCAAATGGCGCGCCAATTCGCGGGGCGCCAGAGCGTCATATTGCGCCAGCGTGCGGGCCGCTTGCGCCAGCCGGGCGATGTTTCGAATGCGGTTAAACATCAGACGTCAAGTCCGAAGGGAGGCGTGCGGGAGGAGAGTCATAGCATGCGTGACCTATCAGATCCGCCATGCCGCGTGCAACGCGACAATACCGCCGCTGAAGACGCGGACGCTTGTTTGAGAAAACCCGGCGCGCTCAATCTGCGTCTTGAAGGCGCCGCGCCCCGGAAAGCGGCGGATGCTCTCCACCAGATAGCGGTACGCGTCGCCATCGCCCGCCACCCATTCTCCGAGCTTAGGGACCACGGACAAAGAATAGGCGTCATAAAGCCTGTCCAGGCCGGGCGGCAAGTCGGGCGAAAATTCAAGGCATAAAAACCGCCCGCCCGGGCGCAGCACCCTGTAGGCTTCAGCTAGCGCGCGGTCGATATGGGTGACGTTGCGAATGCCAAAAGCGATGGTGTAAGCGTCAAAAGAGCGGTCAGGGAAGGGCAGGTCTTCGGCGTTGCCGTTGATCCAGTTGAGTGCGGCCGCGCGGTCGCCGAATTTTTGCGCCGCCCGGGCCTGGCCGACCTCGAGCATGGCGGCGTTGATATCACATAACGTGATTT
>JAJFIM010000268.1 GCA_021774995.1 Alphaproteobacteria bacterium
AAGTCTGGATTGGCCCCATGAATTTCGGAATTTTTGACCATCAAGGAGAGTTGATTGACAATATTTTTGATATCATGGGCGATAAAGGCGAATCGTTTGCTGAAAGCTTCGAATTGTTTGGCCTCACCCAACGCATTCGCCGCACCTTCTTCAGCCAGATAGCTCGCGGCCTGACGGCCTATAGTCATAAGTAATTCCTGGTCTTCCCAATCTATCTCTCTTTGGGCTCGCGGTGTGCCAAGGACAATAATTGCTCGAACTGATTGCCGGTGAATCAAGGGCAAGATCAGCCAGGCGCGTTGTTCATCTGTACACCAATTGGCTATATCAGAGGAAAGTGAAGATGCATCCAGCGCTCTTAACGTTTTGATTTCCATAACGGAGCGTTCAGTCTCAAGGATTTGGAGAAGTTGAGAGGTTGAAGGTTCTTCAGGCGGTGTTTCGCCCATATTCCATTTTGCCGCGACTGTGAACTTTTCTTCTTTGGGGGCCAACACCCAAAGGACGGCCGATGTGCTCCCTACGATCTGAGTGAATGCATGTAGAATGCGAAATGGCAAGGGAGCGACGGCTCTACCTCTGGAAATGGTTTTGACAAAGCGCAACCACTCCGTTCTGTAGTCATATTTTGTGCTATAAAAATTGCGACTTATAAAAAGACGGGCTTTCGATCTCAAAGCTTCCGAAGAAACAGTCACGATTAATATCAGCAGCGCAGCGCTGAAAAACGTGATTTGGAATACCGTGCCCCAGGCGCCGCCATATTGGCGGACGAAATAACCCGCGCCCGCCATGACTAAAAGATATACGCCACAGATCAGCAGGGCGGCGGTGTGCGTGACGACATTTCTTGAAATATGGAGATCAAAAGACCAAGATCGCGTTCGGAATATAGATATAGCCAGAAGAGGGACAACCAAAGCGTTCACGAAACCGCGGGCAAGAAAAAGTGAATCATTGAGAGTGCGGAAAAGGACGATGTCAGCGTAGTAAAAAAAGTCGTATGTGAAAAGTGCGCCCAGTCCAAAGCAGAGGAATTTGATGCTCCATCGCCCATCTTGATCAACGTTGCGGTATATGTTTTCCAGGAGAAGCAAGCCAGTGATCGATAAGATCATGAAACAAAAACCCACTATCAAGAGGATGGCCTCAGGGCGAAGAGCGGCGGGGTTTAAGCTTGATAACGAATAGATTCCTAGAATTACGATTGCCGCAATACTTACGAATGTGAAGAGAAAACGGGAATTTAAAACGCCCTCATGTTTAGGTGAAATTCCCAGCACCCAGCCGAGGAAAATCAGCCAACTTGCAATATGCGCAACCTCAAAGAATGCCAGTGCTAGCGCAGGTAATAAATAGAGTTGACTTAAGATGGTTCCAATGGACCAGAACACTGTTGAAGTGATGCTTATTAACAAGACAACTGCGTATCGCGATTGGCGCCAGTTTCGAAAAATCAAGAGTCCAAGCAAGAGAAATGCCGCGGCGCTCGCGCTATAGCTTATGTTCAATATTGTGGTTTGCATGGGAGCTAAACCCGATTACCGCGCCCCATCTCCAGACAGAACAACGCGCGCCGTTTGGAGCAGGATGACAATATCAAGAAACAAGCCGCCATTTTTCACATAATAAAGATCATAGGCAAGCTTGTTTTTGGCGTCCTCTATTGAAGCTCCATAAGGATAATTGACTTGCGCCCAACCTGTAATGCCTGGCCGGACATTGTGGCGGATGGAATATAGGGGAATTTTCTTTTCAAGATCCTTGATAAAAAACTCCCGTTCCGGTCGCGGTCCAACAAAACTCATTTGACCAAAGAGGACATTAAAAATCTGAGGAATTTCATCAATCCTACTTTTGCGGATGAACTGACCTATTCTTGTTACGCGCGGATCTACAGCCGTTGCCCATTGTGGGACGCCGTCTTTTTCCGCATCATTCCGCATGCTGCGGAATTTCGTAACATGAAATCTTTTGCCATGCAGCCCAACCCGTTCCTGACGATAAAGAATGGGGCCGGGGCTTTCTAATTTAATCAATATTGCTGTAATGAGCAATAAGGGAAAGGTAAGCGTCAGGATAAAAAGACTGACGCCGATATCGAATGCTCTTTTGATGAACTGCCTTGTCTCGCTCGCCCGGAAGCCATCTGATAAAGCAAGCCAAGTTGGTTTAACCTCATCCATGTCTATCTGACCGGTTTCTCTTTCCCAGAACGTCAAATAGTCAGCTACGTGTATGCCCGACATTTTACACTCGAGTAATTGCCAGACAGGCATGCCGCGCCATTCACGAGAAGCAATCACAATCTCATCCGCTTTGTGTTTGCGCGCCAGATCGAGCAAGTTTTGCGATTTGGGGTCGGATTCTTGGGTTTTATTGACAGACGACCAATTGCGATCTTGGTCGTAGTCCTCAAGGCTCAAATACCCCACTTCCTGAAGGGTTGTGCCGCCATCTCCGTCAAGGAATGTACGCACCCTGTATCCCAACGCTCCGCGTCCAATCACCAAAACCCGCCGCTTAAAGATGTCAAACTTCGGAAAAGAAATAAAAGTAATGCGCAGAGCTAAAATGGTGAGAAAACTCAAAATTGTCGCCAGAGAAATCAAAGAAACATCATCCGAAATATCGACATCCGTGACGAAATTATCAGCAATCCATGCGACAAAACCTAAAAAGACAACGATGAACAGAAAAATCACGGAGCGTTGAAGCAAAATTCCAAGCTGAAAGACCGCGTCTCGGTTGTAAAACCCCACGGCCGCCAGCAGAAAAACGAGAGAAAAACAGATGCCTATAAGGTCGGGCACTCTGAGCGAATCTGATAGATTTTCAAGGCCTGTATTTTCCAATTGCAGCATAGTTAAGACCAGCAGCAAGATGAATATCAGACACGCTTCAAGAGAGGCGAGAATGAGGGTGGGTAGTCTCACGTAATGATTAAAAAATCTGAACAAATCTGGTCTCGTTTACTCGCCAGCGACACGAAAAAATATGGCGTTTCTGATTTTACGTTTTATCGTTACGCCTATAAGATTAAATAAGAATACGCGCGATTTTTTTGCAGTCCTCGATCAATATTAAGCAACTGGCAAAGCCTGCGTCAGGCATTCAAATTTAAAGTGATAAACCCTTTATTTTACAACATGTTATATGTAAGATTCGCGCCTCAACTCAGGCGATCTTTAGCCGCATATCCAGAGCGTGACTGATCTAAACAATCTTCATTTAGTTCCTATAGCACTTGTTTGTAAATTTACCATGTATTGGGCAAGTGCTCACACCCCCAACCGACCCAGCCCATGATATGCCGACTCAGGTCCAGAAAATTGTTCCAATTTGGGTCAGTTGTCGAGGGTTTTCTTGGCGGGTGGCGTGTCACATGCATTTTTCCTTTGGACTTTTTGACGTCAGTTAGACCTCACTTAATCAACCAAAAGGCGCCGTTATTAACGGTTCGTTATTCCTCTGGGCTTCACTACTAAAATAAATGATCTTATGTACTTCAGGGGGGGAAGCGTTATGTTGAAAATTCTAACCTTCACAACGCTTTACCCCAATGCGGCCCAACCCAACCATGGGGTGTTTGTGGAAAATCGCATTCGCCATCTGGTGGAGAGCGGGCTGGCGCGCGTGACGGTGGTGGCGCCGGTTCCTTATTTTCCCTTCAGTTCAGACCATTTTGGCCGTTATGGCGTATTTGCCCGAGTGCCGGCTCAGGAGGAGCGTTACGGCCTTCGCCTCTACCATCCGCGTTACCTTGTGATTCCAAAATTTGGCATGACTGTCGCCGCTTCTCTTTTGTATCGGGGCGTGAAAGCTTTCGTCCTTCAGTTGGCGGAGAGGGAAGGGGGTTTTGATCTTCTCGATGCGCATTATTTCTATCCCGATGGCGTGGCGGCTTCCCTACTCGCGCGCGATATGGATGCGC
>JAJFIM010000269.1 GCA_021774995.1 Alphaproteobacteria bacterium
AGGTAAATATTCCCTCTGATGAGGGCTTTAGTGGACGATTCGAAGTCGAATTCTTCGATCCGGTTGTTTTGAACGACCACAACCCGTGTTTCTTCCGGGTGGGCCGCGTCTACGAGCATTTTTTTGTTCATGAAATTCTCCGATACGCATGCCGCTTTCGACTGCCCGGGCCACGAGGGGCGGTGTGGGCGTCAACAACTGCGTTGCGTTCTTGTTTTTGAAAAGGCGGCGATGCGCGAAACCGTCTCTTTGGGATGATGCATCCCAAAGAGAGCCGGTTTTCCATTCCGAAACGGTCAAATCTTGTGTGTTTTCAGACTGAGTCAGCGTCATCGGCTGCGTGGTTTAAACTCTTGGTTTGTTTGCGTATTGGAGGGTTTATCGCTCCGTTGCGCAAAATATAATATCATTCTGACGCCCCATTGGCGCCACTAGGGATCTCTTAAGTCAGTTTGGGAAACAGATCAATGCGCCGTACAGCGCCTGGAGTCCCTTTCCCCTTTTGTGAAACGCCGATACTAAATTCGCGACGTTTTGCATATTCTTCCAGATCCGTCAGACGCCCCGAGGTCCTGATTACAGACTCACATGAGTCTTAAGTCTTTGGAGCAAATGCCTTTTAGGAGCGGATTCGGTAGGCCCATCATATGATGGAACACGCCTGAGCCACAATCCGTTTTTTTAAAGTTCGGGCGCATTTTTTCTGAAATCAACCTCCCGGCGCTCATTCAGAAGTATGCTGACCTAGAAAACTGCCCAAAACCCGCCAGAAACGGCTGAAAAAATAATTTTGGATTCTGACTTAAAATAAGTCATAGCCCATCGACACTAACGTTATATAAATATTTTCAAGTGACCTTGGTAAGGTCTCGGTAATCTTTACAAGCGCGTTTCTAGAATGAAGGGCAACGCAGCGGTGCGCATACAGGCTATTTTTCAGTGGAAACGCGTGCGTTTTAGGGGGCTGGCGCACCTTTTGGCGGCGGTGGCCTTGCTTTCACTTCCTCAGATTTCCCATGCCGCCGCGCCCGCGGTGACCGTGAGCGACGCCAGGCTTGGAGTGCATCCGGCAAAAACCCGGTTTGTTGTCGATTTAACGGGGCAGGTGGCGTACCGGATTTTTTCGTTGAAAGACCCGTACCGTCTGGTGATTGACCTGCCTGAAGTCGCGTGGAAGATGCCTTTTGCGAGTGGGCGGCGCGCTGGAGGGGATGTCAGTTCCATTCGCTACAACCTTTTCAAACAGGGTACGTCGCGGATCGTTCTGGATCTGTCTAAGCCCATGGAGGTTGTCTCGTCCTTCATTCTTCCGCCGGGAAATACGGCAAAATATCGTCTGGTGATCGATTTACGCGCAACGGATGCAGCGCGCTTCAATGCCGCCGCCGGGTGGCCCATGGTTGCGCCCCCGCCAGTGGTTCCCCGCGCCAAAGAGCCCGTCGCGCCCGCTTTAGCGAAGAAAATCATCGTTATTGATCCGGGTCATGGCGGAAAAGATCCAGGCGCGCCATCAAAAAGCGGTGCGACGGAAAAGAGCATTGTTTTGACAATGGCCAAGCTGCTCAAAAAAGATCTAGAGAAAACGGGGGCCTATAAGGCTGTCTTGACGCGGGAGGGCGATACGGCCCTTCATCTGCGCGAGCGCATTGCCATTGCGCGCAAAAATAAAGCCGATCTCTTCATATCGCTTCACGCCGATACGCTGCCGGGCAAGCGCTCCATTCGGGGAACGTCGTTTTACACTCTGTCGGAAAAGGCGTCTGACAAGGAGGCGGCGGCGCTGGCGCATAAAGAAAACCAGGCGGATGTTTTGCTCCGCGTCGATATGAGCGACAATACTGAGGAGGTCAATAATATCCTGATTGATCTGGCGATGCGGGAGACCAAAAACAGGTCAGTCCGATTTGCGGGCGTCCTGGTGTCTGAACTGGGGAAAACCACCAGATTGCTCAAAAATCCGCATAGATATGCCGGTTTTGCAGTTCTTAAAGCGCCTGACGTGCCTTCCGTACTGGTGGAACTGGGGTATTTGTCCAACCAAAGCGATGAAAAAAACTTGCGGTCTTCCTCCTGGCGTAAAAAAGTCTCCGGGTCGATCGTGCGCGCAATTGACGGATATTTCGATCCCGTGGCCATCAAAAAGGCCAGCCGATGAGCGCCGCCCGAAAAGTCATGCAAATGCCACAATCATTTGAGATGAGAGGCGGGGCCTGGAGACGGCCCATACGCGCACTATCTTGGGGCCGGGAATAAGCGATGCGGGATGAAAACGAACCAGATGAAACGGGTGGGCCAGCCGTCCAAGAAACGCGCGCCAGCGACGAAAAGGCGCCGCCCGAAACGCCTGAATCGGTGACGCTCGCTGCCGGCGACACAGAAGATGAGATCGGCGAGGGTGAGACTAATGAACAGGAGGCGCCCGACGAGAGCGCGCCCTTGAGTGCGGAGCCTGAAGAGCCTGAACCAGACCTGGAGCCGGAACCCGAAGACGAAGATATGCGGGAGACTGAAGACAAAGAACCGGAGGCGGAAGATGAACGCGTAAAACCGGTCATCATTCCGCGCCGTTCCGATCCCGGCGGCGCGATGCGCGCGCGCATGGTTCCCGTCCGCGAAGACGATCCGAAAAAAGAACGGCGACGCCGGGGGGGAGGGCGCTTCTTTCAGGCTGTCGCCTGGCTGTTTGCCAGCGCGGCCATCGTTCTCATCGTTGCGATTGCGGCGCTGGCTGTGTTTTTAATCCAACTCAGTGACGAATTGCCAAGTTCGCGCGCCATGCAAAATTACGAACCTCCCATCACCACCCGCATTTATTCGGGCGATGGCAGTCTGCTCGCGGAATTTGCGCGCGAAAGACGCCTGTTCGTGCCTATTAGCGATATACCGCCGCAAATTGTCCAAGCTTTTCTTGCAGCGGAAGACAAAAATTTCTACCAGCATAGCGGCATCGATTTGCGCGGCATAGCGAGGGCGGCTCTGGCTAACATTGATAATTTTCGCAACAACAGACGCCTCGAAGGCGCATCGACGATCACCCAGCAGGTGGCGCGTAATTTTTTGCTGACCAGTGAAGTATCCTTTGACCGCAAAATCAAAGAGGCGCTGATAGCGCTGCGTATAGAGCGCACCTTTTCCAAGGAGTATATTCTCGAGCTCTATCTCAATCAGATCTATCTCGGGTGGCGGTCTTACGGCATCGCATCGGCGGCGTTGAACTATTTCGACAAGTCGCTGGAAGAACTCACATTAGCGGAAATGGCGTATCTCGCCGCTTTGCCCAAAGCGCCCAATAATTATCATCCGACCAATAAAAAAGAAGCGGCCGTTACGCGCCGCAATTGGGTGCTGGACAGGATGGAAGTGAATGGTTTTATCTCCGCCGAGCAAGTCCGCGAAGCCAAACTCGAAGACCTCGTGACCCATGAGCGTCCCGTAGGCGCGCAATTTGTCGAGGCGGAATATTACGCCGAAGAAGTGCGCCGCCAGCTCTATGAAATGTATGACGAAAAGGGACTCTATGAGGGCGGTTTGTCGGTGCGCACCACGCTCGACACGCGGATGCAAAAATGGGCGCGCGATTCGTTGCGTTTTGGACTGGTGGAATACGATCAACGCCATGGCTGGCGCGGGGCCTATGGGCATATAGACGATGTCTCGCCTGAAAATTGGCTTGACGCGCTGAACGCCGTCGATGCGCCTGGGGATCTGGATGAGTGGCGCTTGGCCGTCGTTCTGAGCGCGTCCGCTTCAGAAGCGAAACTCGGATTTAAAGACGCCTCTGAAGGCAGGCTGCCCCTCAGCAATATGACCTGGGCCCGTCCATGGATCAAAGGCGAGCAGGTTGGCGCCGTCCCCAGTTCCGTGCGTTCTGTTCTGAAAAAAGGCGATGTTGTCTTTGTCGAAGAAGTTTCGTCAGCGCCCGTTGAGGCGGAAGGGATTGCGAGCATTTCGGAAGGCTACGCCTTGCGCCAGATCCCTGAAGTGAACGGCGCCATCGTGGTGATGGACCCGCATACGGGCCGGGTTTTTTCCATGGTCGGCGGGTTTAGCTTTGAAGGCTCTGAATTTAACCGCGCCACGCAGGCCTATCGCCAACCAGGGTCTTCTTTCAAACCAATCGTTTATTCGGCCGCGTTGGATCATGGCTTCACGCCTTCCAGCATCATTCTGGACGGACCTCTGGTGGTTGATCAAGGACCTGGCCTGCCATTGTGGAAGCCCAAAAACTATTCAGATAAATTTTATGGAGAATCCACATTGCGCACTGGAATTGAACAATCGCGCAATTTGATGACGGCGCGCTTGGCGCTCGATATGGGCATGGCGCCCATTGCCGATTACGCCAGGCGATTTGGCGTGGTGGAAAATTTGGAGCAACAACCCGCGATGGCTCTGGGGGCGGCGGAGACGACTTTATACAAAATGCTGGCGGCGTATTCTATTTTCGTGAATGGCGGCAAGAAAGTAACGCCAACCCTTATAGACCGCATTCAGGATCGTTACGGCAAGACAATTTTGATTCATGACCAGCGCGTTTGCAAAGACTGCCTAGTCGATGAATGGAACAATCAACCCGAACCGCAACTGGCCGACGTGCGCGAGGAAGTTCTTGATCCGCGCACTGCGTATCAGATCGTCTCCATTATGGAAGGCGCCGTGCTTCGTGGAACCGGCCGCCGCATGCGCACCATTGGCAAACCTCTTGCCGGTAAGACAGGCACAACAAACGATTCCCGCGACGCCTGGTTCATCAGCTCTACGCCAGACCTTATTGCCGGGGCCTATGTCGGCTTTGACCAACCGCGCTCGCTGGGGCCCAGAGAGACGGGTGGCCGCGTGGCTCTTCCAATCGTGAAAAAGTTTTTTGAATCGGCCCTGAAAGATGTCCCGGGTATCCCATTTCGGATACCCAACGGCATTCGCTTGGTGCGCGTCAACGCAAAAACCGGTCTGTTGGCGGCGCGCGGCGATCGTAATGTAATTCTCGAGGCCTTTAAGCCGGGCACCGAACCCACCTCCTCGCAAGCATCAACGCGCATAACTATTGGCGCGGACGGCTTGCCGGTGCAATTACCCCAATCCAGTAATGATTTGAGCAGCGGAACAGGCGGTCTTTACTAGGCGGTTGTTATTGTCCGCAGCAAGTTTAGGCTCTGGAATTTTCTTTTTCGCCGGATCTTTACCCGTGATCTCCGGCGCGTTAATGTCCCGCTTTCCTGACCATAACCGCTAATCTCATGTGAGAACAAATGAGTGCAGAAACAGATCAACTCTCAGCCGACATCGAGCAGTCTTTAGAACTGCTGAGGAGGCATCTTTGACCCCGATCAAGCGCAAAAACGTCTGGATGAATTAAACCAAAAAGCTGAAGATCCGTCTCTGTGGAATGACGCCGCTGTCGCGCAAAAATTGATGCGTGAGCGCACCCAGCTTGATGACGCGCTGACAAGTTTTCAAGCCTTACAGGAAAATTACAGCGACACGAAAGAATTGGCCGAACTTGCTGAAGCCGATACTGATGAAGAATTATTCGCTGAGGCTGTGCAAGCGTTGGAGGAAATGCGCGATCATGCGCGCAAGCTTGAGCTTGAAACGCTTCTTTCAGGTGAAACAGACGGCCTTGATACGTATCTTGATATTAACGCAGGGGCGGGGGGTACGGAAAGCCAGGATTGGGCCAACATGCTCCTGCGCATGTATATGCGCTGGGCGAACGCGCATAAAATGAAAGTCGAGTTGATTGAGGAGAGCCCGGGGGAAGAGGCTGGAATCAAATCGGCAACACTTCTCGTAAAAGGCCCGAATGCGCATGGGTGGCTCAAAACCGAGTCCGGCGTGCATCGCCTAGTGCGCATTTCGCCTTATGATTCCAATGCGAGGCGCCATACGAGTTTTGCAAGTGTGTGGGTCTACCCCAAAATTGACGATACGATCGATATCGATATTGCCGAAAAAGACGTCCGCACCGACACATACAGGGCGAGCGGGGCCGGGGGCCAACACGTCAATACGACAGACAGCGCCGTCCGCCTCACGCACCTTCCCACCGGAATAGTGGCGCAATGTCAGAGCGGACGCTCACAGCATAAAAACAAGGCGACGGCCTGGGATATGTTGCGGGCGAAGATTTACGAAGCTGAATTGAAGAAGCGCGAGGAAGAAGCGCAAGCCAACGCCGGAGAGAAAACCGCCATCGGCTGGGGGCATCAGATCCGCTCTTATGTCTTGCAGCCCTACCAGATGGTCAAAGACGCACGCACCCAGGTTGAGAGCAGCAATCCGGCAGCCGTGTTGGATGGAGAATTAGATCCGTTCCTCGCCGCCGCCCTCGCAGCGCGGGTTTCGGCTTAGTTGTTCCGGTTGATGCCGACGCCCAAGGCGCCCGACAGAGTTCTGGAAGCGCTCGACGGCTCTTTCGCCATGCCGTTGGTGCTTCCCGCGGCCGCCTTGACCTTAAGGGGATTGCTTGGACCGGAAGATTTATCGGTTTTCGAGCGTATAGCGCCCTTGGGCATTTCCGCCGTCAGAGGGTCGTCCGCATGGCGGCAATTCCCGTCAAAAAAGGCGCCGGACTCTACCGCGAGCGCATTGTGAAGAATATCGCCCTCCACATGCGACGTGCCCGAAAGGGCCACTTTTCTGGCTCGAATAGAGCCGACGACGCGGCCCCTGATGGTGACGTCGTTGGCGACGATTTCACCATTAATCACTGATTTTTCCCCAATCGTGAGCGAGCCGCTGCGGATATTGCCTTCCACCCGTCCGTCAATTTGTATATCGCCGTCGGAATGCAGCGTCCCTTCAATGACGAGATCCGTGCTGAATATGGATGGTGCGGATTTACCGCCGCGCTTCACATTTTGAGGTGCGTTGGTGGCGATGGGCTTGCTGTTGTTTTTACTCTTTGAAAACATAATTTCCTGCCTCGAAGAATTTCGATGGATCCCTGACTTTATTGTTAAACCAGACTTCATAATGCAAATGTGGGCCCGTAGAACGACCGGTAGAACCAACTTCTGCTATTTTATGGTAAAAGTCGACCTTTTCTCCCCGTTTCACATAGATTTTTAGCAGATGCCCGTAACGCGTCTTGAACCCCTGACCATGATCAATTTCGACTAAATTACCATAAGGACCCTTGGGACCGGCGTAAGTGACGGTGCCTGGGGCTGTTGAGAACACCGGAATGCCCCGTTTGCTGGCCATATCCATGCCAGAATGAAACGCCCGACGTCTCGAAAAGGG
>JAJFIM010000270.1 GCA_021774995.1 Alphaproteobacteria bacterium
ATTATTTTAATCGTTTTCATGGGGCAATTCCTTCTTGCTTGTTGACCCATGATTTAGAAAGTCAAGCTTAAACAGCGCTTAAATTAAGAAATATTTTTTTGAAAAAAAATAGTGACCGCTAATCCACGCCGGTCTTCGCGCCCGCCCAAACTAATTTGCGCTTCATGCACATCGACGATTCTTTTAACGATAGACAATCCCAGACCAGCGCCGGAGCTGGCCGACCCCACCATACGGTAAAAGCGATCAAAGACTTTTTCCCGTTGATCTTCTGGGACCCCCACCCCGGTATCTTTAATGACAAGGCGCGTCCCGTCAGTTTCGGTGTGAAGGAGCGCCGTCACTTTGCTTCCCTTGGTAGAATAGCGCACTGCATTGTCCAATAAATTTCTTACCATGATGGATAGGGAATCCGCATCTCCCATGATCATTACATTATCGGGCGCTTCCAGTTCGATCTCAATGCCATGGTCATGGGCTTCACCAGCGATTGCGGCCATTTCACCTTGAACAATTAATTTCAGATCGGTGGGTTTCAAAAGATCAGTTGTATGTTCAGGATCAAGACGCGCCAATGTCAATAATTGCGAAATCAACCTTGAAGCACGATTAACGCTGCTGCTGATTTGCTTCAGCGCCCGTCCCTTTTCTTCTTCATTCTTGGCTTTTAACGCCACTTGGGCTTGCATATCGATGGCCGCCAACGGCGTGCGCAATTCATGGCTGGCGTTCGCGGTAAAGCGACGCTCAGATTCAATTGCCCGCTCAAGGCGCTCAAGCAGTGCATTCAGTGACGTAACAATGCCTCTCACTTCGCTGGGCACGGACGCCGCATCAATCGGCGCCATCTGGGTGGGGGAGCGCTCGGTTATTTGAGCCTCCAATTGTCGCAAAGGCGCAAGCCCTTTATTGACCCCAAAGAAAATGGCGATCCCAACGAAGGGCAAAGCAAGGAGAATCGGCCAGGTCGTATTAAAGGCAATTAATTTTGCAACATCGCCACTGAAGTTATCTTCAAGGGCGACGATAACATCCAAACCTTCAACGGCGTCCACGCGATAAAAAATTCGCCAATGCGCGTCATGCAACTGTCCGCTGGAAAACCCCGGGCGCGTTGACATGTGATGCTCGGGCGCGCCAGGCGAGCGCATCAGCTGCGTTTCGCCATTCCAGACCTGAAACTGAAGCGATTGAAGGCGGCTAAGCCCGCGCTTCATGTCGCGCAAGGCGTCTGCGATATCTTCGCCCTCATCATTGCTGCGCTTGGCCCGCAACCAAAGATAATTGGCGGCCTGCACAAGTTGATTATCCACCCCTTCGGCAATGCGGTGGCGCGCATTGAGAATTGTGTACCCCGTCGCCAACATCCAAACAAGAAAGAAGGCGCTCAGAAGAATGATAAGCATACGGCGGCGCAAAGACATGTGCTCACGATTCCTTATCAATGACATAGCCGACGCCGCGAATGGTCCGCACTAAATCTTTTCCAAGCTTCTTACGCAAATGATGGACATACACTTCCACAGCATTGCTCTCCAATTCGCTCTCCCAATCATAAATCCCCTCTTCCAATTGTCGTTTGGACAGAACCCGTCCCTGATTTTCCATCAATTGGTGGAGAACGGCGAATTCTTTACCGGACAAATCAACTTGCGCCCCATCGCGCATCACCACCCGGCCAGCGACATCCACTTCGATGCCCCCATGCATGAGTTTCGGGATGGCGCGCCCATGGGCCCGGCGCAAGATCGAGCGGATGCGGGCGCACAGCTCATCCACATTGACGGGTTTGACCATATAATCGTCGGCGCCTTTATCGAGGCCCGATATGCGGTCTTCCGCCGTGTCGCGCGCGGTGAGAATGAGAACGGGCACATCGGAGCCTCGGGTCCTGATCTTATCGAGAACCTCAACGCCGCTTAAAATCGGCAAACCCAAATCCAGCACCACTATGTCATAGGGCTGGGCGCGCAATGCCAACTCCGCCTCTTCGCCATCCTTTACCCAATCCACCGCATAGCCTTCGATGCGCAGCGCCGCCTGCAATCCATCGCCCAGGTGGATATCATCTTCAACGACCAGTACGCGCATGTTTGCCCTCAATGATCAGGATTGGCGCCAATCCGAAACAGACTCAAAGCCGCCGGATCTAAGCCTAACAGATCTGGGGACTTCAGCTTAAGACGCACTTAAAAATACTTTTCCCACCTAAAAGACTGCTCTCAGAGAAACTGAAGGGGCGCTTTTCCAGCCGTCCTTATGCTATAAGGCCCGCGCGACGAAGCTAACACCAATCAGGAAACCATATCAGCGATGATTCCGCGCTATAGCCGGCCAGAAATGGTCTCAATCTGGGAGCCCCGCTCCAAATTTCAAATCTGGATGGAAATTGAAGCCCATGCCTGCGACGGTCTGGCAAAACTCGGCGTCATCCCACGTGAAGCGGCCAAGGCTATCTGGGAACGGGGGGCATTCGACGTCGATCGAATCGACGAAATCGAGCGGGAAGTGAAGCATGACGTCATCGCATTTTTGACCAATCTGGCGGAATATGTGGGCCCCGAGGCGCGTTTTGTCCACCAGGGGATGACCTCATCGGATGTGCTCGACACCTGCCTTGCGGTGCAACTGGCCCGCGCCACCGACCTTCTGTTGGCCGATATCGACGCTTTGCTCGCGGCTCTTAAAAAACGCGCCCTTGAGCACAAAGACACAGTCTGCATCGGGCGCAGCCACGGTATTCACGCCGAGCCCACCACATTCGGCCTCAAGCTGGCGCAAGCTTACGCGGAATTTGACCGAAATCGCACGCGCCTTGCCGCCGCCCGGCGGGATATTGCAACTTGCGCCATTTCCGGCGCCGTGGGCACATTCGCCAATATCGACCCGGCGGTCGAAGATCACGTCGCCAACGCCATGGGGCTCACCGTGGAGCCGATCTCAACCCAGGTGATCCCGCGCGACCGCCATGCCATGTTTTTTGCCACGTTAGGGGTGATCGCCAGCTCAATAGAGCGTCTGGCAACCGAAATCCGGCATTTGCAGCGCACGGAAGTCCGCGAAGCGGAGGAATTCTTCTCGGAGGGCCAAAAGGGCTCCTCCGCCATGCCGCACAAGCGCAATCCGGTGCTGACCGAAAACCTCACCGGCCTTGCCCGCCTCGTGCGCGGCATGGCCCTGCCCGCCATGGAAAACGTGGCGCTCTGGCATGAACGCGATATTTCACATTCGAGCGTCGAGCGCATGATTGGCCCGGACGCCACCGTGACCCTCGATTTCGCCCTGGCGCGCCTCACCGGCGTGATTGAGAAACTGATTGTCTACCCGGAGATCATGCAGCGCAATCTCGATGACCTTGGTGGCCTGGTCCATTCGCAAAGGGTGTTGCTGGCGCTGACACAGGCGGGAATACCCCGCGAAGAGGCCTACACTCTGGTGCAACGCAACGCCATGCCCGCCTGGCGCGGGGAGGGTAACTTTCTCGATCTGTTGAAAGCCGATAAAGACGTTACCGCAAAATTGAGCGCGGCTGAGCTAGACGCCCTCTTTGATCTCGCCTATCACACCAAACACGTCGACACGATTTTCAAACGGGTTTTTGGAGCGTAGGAGAAAAAGCTCCATCAGCCTTCTTCCTGGATCTGCCGAATGGCCTCCTGCATCAACTCGTCCATGGTGCGTCGGATCTGGTGGTCCGATTGGTCGACCTGGTGAGCGTCAAAGCTCCCCCGGATCTTGCGGAACACGTCGTCGTCGCCCGGCTCCTCCAGATCTGATTTGATCACTTCTCCGGCGAAGGTCTGGGCCTCGTCCCCGCTCAGGCCCAGCTTTTCCGCCGCCCAGAGCCCTAAAAGTTTGTTTCTACGCGCCGCAGCTTTAAAAAGCACCGTCTCGTCATGGACGAATTTGCCCTCATATCCTTTTTCCCGATCGTCAAAAGTCGCCATATGTCACCTAAAGTCCTTCTATTACTCAATCTTTGCAAAGCCAGATACCTTGCCATTGCCAAGCCGCCAGCGGCATTGTATCAACACCTCCCTTACAGGACTTTGAGGGGAAAATGAACAGATATCCCTTCGAAAGACCCCGTCATAAGCGCCGGATCATCAGACACTAAACCTGATTGACTTAAAGGCCCGAACGCTTGTCGGCGCGCGTTGCAGCATCGCTCGCTCAGCTTGTAAAGAATATATAGGAACGCCACCTCGGATTTGAAAGTCAATCCCCATGAGCCGTCGCAGACAAATTTATGAAGGCAAGGCAAAAATCCTCT
>JAJFIM010000028.1 GCA_021774995.1 Alphaproteobacteria bacterium
GTTCAGTCAGGCCGCTTTGGGGCGTGCCTGATGGCTGAGCCGGATCTGGTGGCTGAGTGCGTGGCGGCTATGCGCGCGGCGACTAACCTGCCGGTCACCGTGAAATGCCGCATAGGTATTGACGATCAAGATCCGGAACACTCACTTTTTACCTTTGTCGATAGGGTTGCCAATGCGGGCTGCGGGACGTTCGTCGTTCATGCGCGCAAAGCATGGCTTAAAGGACTGAGCCCCAAAGAAAATCGCGATGTCCCGCCTTTGGATTATGGTCTTGTCTACCGCCTGAAACGGGAAAGGCCGACGCTTCAGATCATCATCAATGGCGGAATCGCCTCTCTTGACGATGCCGCGGCCCATCTTTCGCATGTGGATGGCGTGATGCTGGGCCGGGCGGCGTATCAATCGCCCTATATACTTGCCGGTGTCGACGCGCGTTTTTTTGGAGACGCAAGACCTCTGCTTTCGCGCCATGAAATACTGGAGTCCTATCTGCCCTATATGGAAGAACAGTGCGCGAAGGGCACGCCTCTTTACGCCATGGCGCGTCATTTGCTGGGCCTTTTTCAGGGCGTGCCCGGCGCGCGGGCTTGGCGGCGCCATGTGTCCGAGAATGGGCATAAACGAGGCGCCGGCGTGCAGGTGATCAGGGAGGCGGCCGCGCTGGTCCGCCAAGATGACAGTTCAGCGGCGGCGTGAGTTTCATGGATATCCTCGACGCTCAAAATACGGATCTCGTCATTTTTGCGGGCGCGCTTTTGGCGGCCGGGGTCTTTGCCGGGATCATTGCGGGGTTGCTGGGGGTTGGCGGCGGGATTGTCGCCGTTCCAGTGTTGTTTCATGTGTTCACTTTGCTCGATCTCGACAAGGCAATTGTGATGCATTTGGCGGTGGGAACGTCCCTGGCGATTATTATCCCCACTTCGATCAGCTCGCTGCGTTCTCATTTCAAACGCGGCGCCGTGGATATGTCTTTACTAAAGGCGTGGGCGCCGGCAATGATCGGCGGCGTGATTTTGGGGAGCATTTTAGCGGGCTTCGCCAATTCTACTTTTCTCATTGCCGTTTTTGCGAGCGTAGCTTTGTTGGTGGCGGCCAATTTGGCGTTTGGCCGTCCGGACTGGCGTTTGGGCGAGCGCATGCCATCCGGGCCGCGGGCGCATTTTATGGCCGGGACGATTGGGGGGCTCTCGACCATGATGGGAATCGGGGGCGGCACATTTGGGGTCAGCGTGATGACGTTGTTTGGATATCCCATACACCGCGCTGTGGGAACGGCTGCAGGGTTTGGCGTTCTCATTTCTCTTCCGGGAACAATAGGTTTCATCGTGAATGGATTGGGCGTTCCGGACCGGCCGCCGTTTTCTTTAGGTTACGTTAACCTTGTTGGTTTTGCTCTCCTGGCGTCAGCCTCCGTCGTTTCGGCGCCGCTGGGCGTTTGGCTTGCGCATTCGCTGAACCGGACCGCCTTGCTGCGCGCCTTTGCTCTTTTCCTTTTTCTCACATCGATGCGCATGTTTTGGTCTCTACTGCCTGCCTGAAGATCATCACTTTTGCTTTTTTTGCATATTTTAACGCATCTCACCCTTTTGTTTACGCAGTTTTTGCATTTTGGGGGTTAAAACCTGAAGTGAATGATGAATTGCGCATAAAACGCTTGTGCATTCATTGCGTCCTAAAAAGCATCAGTGGTGTGTCAACGTGCAGATTGAAGATATTAAACGCGGGTTAAAGCAACCAGGCAAGACGCGTGGCGGGTTGGCTAAATGCCTTAACGTCGATGTTTCTCAAGTCTCTCGCTTGCTCAACGGCAAGAGGCAATTGAAAGTTAATGAAGTTCCCCTCATTCAAGAATACCTTTATGGCGATCAAGATCCGGGCGGCGTACCCCCATCGTCAATTGAAGATGTGGCGCGTTTCGCGCAAGAACGGTTGATTAATTTGGAGATTATCAGCGACCTTCTAGATGAAGCAGAGCGCTGTGGGCTTAATGCGCCCAAAACCATTGCCGACGCTCTCAGGGAGGCAATCACGGCGCGTAAAACGGATGCCTGGCTAGAAAAAAACAAAGAAGCCATTGAAAGCTACAACGCATTCGTCAGACAAAATGGCATGTTCAGCACGAGGTATCGTGAAGCTTATGGTTCAATTTGACGTTTTTAAAAATCTTCATGCATCCAGCGCGCTCACGAGACCTTATTTATTGAGCGTTCAATCGGATTTGCTATGCGATCTGGCAACGCGCGTGATGGTGCCGTTAGCGCTTGCCTCTCACTACGAGCATCCCGCGGGACGCCTGATGCCGATTTTTGAAGTTTCAGATGAAGATGTCGTGATGCTCACGGCCGATATCGCGAGCGTTTCAAAAGACTCTCTGGGCGAGAAAATTACATCGCTCGCCGATAAGAGTGAAATCATCTTGAAAGCAATTGATTTCTTTCTTCGCGGGAGGTGAGGCTAAACCGCCTTTAAACCTAGGTCGAAAGCCGCACCAGCATTTTACCGAAATTGTCGCCGGAGAAGAGATCCAGAAAGGCCTGCGGGGCGTTTTCTATTCCTTCCAGCACAGTTTCTTTCCACTTTATTTTACCCTCTGACATCCAGACTTTCATGTCGCCCAGAAAGGCGGGGGTTTGATCAAAATGATCCGAGACGATAAATCCTTGAACGCGCAGGCGCTTGGCGATGATGTTGGTCAAATTGGCGGGTCCCGGAACGGCTTTTGTCGCGTTGTATTGACTGATCATCCCGCAAACGGCAATGCGTCCAAAATCATTCATCGCGTCGAGAGCTGCGGTAAGATGGTCGCCGCCGACATTTTCGAAATATACATCGACGCCTTGCGGGCAAGCGGCGCTTAAAGCCTTTGAGAGGGAGCCGGCCGTCTTGTAATTGATGGCGCCGTCAATGCCGATTTCATCAATGAGCCAATTGACCTTTACATCCGACCCCGCCGTACCGACAACTTTGCATCCCTTCAGTTTAGCTATTTGGCAGACCAGTGACCCAACCGCGCCAGAAGCGGCGGAGACAAAGACTGTTTCTCCGGCTTTTGGCTGGCCGATCTCAAGCAATCCAACATAGGCGGTGAGGCCAGGCATTCCCAAAACGCCGAGAAATGCTTGTGGGGGAACGCCGAGGTTTGGGATCTTTTGAAGGCTCTTGCCATTTGAGACAAAGGCTTCGCGCCATCCAAACATACTGCGGACTTGGTCGCCTACGGCGAAGTCAGGCGATTCACTTTTAACCACTTGTCCAATGGCTTCTCCATCCAGAACCGCGCCAATTTCGAAAGCGTTGACATAGCTTTTGCCTGGACGCATGCGCCCGCGCATATAGGGATCGACGGTCATCCATAAGTTTTTCACCAGCACGTCCCCCTCGTTTAAAGGCGGCAGAGGCTGTTCGACAATCTCGAAATCGCCTGATTCAGGTTTCCCTTGCGGGTAACGCGTCAGCCGGACGGCGCGGGTGGTTTTTGGAGACATTGCTTAACCTCAAAATATACATTAAAGGCAGTGATTTAACCCACTGAATTAAAGTGAAATAATTGAAAACATATATTGACTGATGCTGGTCTTGAGTAATTCCTTCCAATAGTGTGTCTGTCATCTATCAATTATGATCTTACGCACTATACATAGCCCATCGTGGGTCTGAGGTGTAATGCTCTTGCAGGATTTATTGCGCAATCTGCTTTGTTGCCCGCTGTTATAATTATTATGTGAAGTCTCTGGTGTCATGGAATCCTCTGTATCGCAAAAAATTCCAGTTGGCGTGGTCGGATGCGGGTTTTTTGGCGCATTGCACGCTGAAAAATACGCCGCCGCGCCCGGCGCGCAATTGGTGGGCCTTCTTGACGTCAATGCGCAAGTGGCCCAAGGGCTTGCAGAGCGCCAGGGCGTTGAGGCGTATGCGCGTCTTGACGATCTGGCTGATCGTTGTGCAGCGGTCAGTATTGTCGCTCCCGCGCATTGCCATTATGAATTAGCTTCTTTCTTCTTAAATGCCGGCGTTCACGTGTTGGTTGAAAAGCCGATTGCTTTGAGCCTCGAACACGCCGATGGCATGATCGCCCTGGCGCAAGACAACAACCTTGTTTTGCAAGTGGGGCATCAGGAACGCTATGTTTTTGCTGATTTTGGATTGCTGTCCCGGGACAGCGCGCCGCGCGCCATTGAAGTTTGCAGGTCAGGCCCTTTTACGGGGCGCGCTCTTGACGTCAGCGTCGTGTTCGATTTGATGTTGCACGATCTGGATTTAGTTCACCAGGTGATTTCAGGGAGCGTTGTTTCTGTGGAGGCGTGCGGTCATACTGTGCATGGGGACTATCCTGATGAGGTTGAGACGAAACTGACATTTGAGGACGGGTGCGTGGCGTCCCTTGTCGCCAGCCGTTTGAGCCAGGAGCGTCAAAGGGAGATGAAACTGACTTATAGCGATGGCGTGATAGAGATTGACTTCATAAATCGATGGATCAAGAATTCAACAAATGCTGATTTGAAATCAGCTTTTGGGGAAAATGCCCAGCGCGGCTCAATTGCTGACGATCCTTTGGGCTATGGCATTGGGGTTTTTTTAGACTCTATTCGCACAGGTGCGCCAACCGTGGTCACCGGACGGGACGCGCGGCGCGCTTTAGAGACGGCGTTGATGATTACAGAGAAATTGTAAAAATATCAGATTTGATGAAAGTTATTTTTTAAACATGTTAACGACGGATAAAACCAGGATTGACGTTTCACTTAAGGGTGAAGTTAAGAAAGAAACGCCAATTTCCTTTATTGATTTAAAAGCGCAGCAGAGGCGCATTCGACCACAAGTGGAAGCGCGGCTAGCGGCTGTGATGGATCATGGTCAGTATATCCATGGGCCGGAAATCGCGGAGTTGGAAAAAGCGCTCGCGGATTTTACCGGCGCCAAGGACGTTGTCTTATGCGGCAACGGCACGGAGGCGCTTGAATTTGCAATGATGGGCGAGGGGATCGGCCCAGGCGATGCGGTGTTTATTCCCGCATTCACTTACGCGGCTACGGCAAGCGCCGTGATTATGGCGGGCGCGCGGCCTGTTTTCGTGGATGTTGACGCTGCAACATTCAATATGGACCCGCTTGACCTGGAAATAAAAGTCAAAACCGTCGTGGGGGAAGGACGGCTTCGGGCCGCGATGGTTATTCCAGTTGATTTGTTTGGCCTGCCGGCAAATTATCCGGCGATTAATGATATTGCGGCTCGTTATGGACTGAAAATTTTGGCGGACGGCGCGCAAAGCTTTGGCGGGCGGCAGGATGGGAAATGGGTTGGAAATATTGCGCCCATGACGGCCATTAGTTTTTTTCCGGCAAAAACGCTGGGGTGCTATGGCGACGGCGGCGCGATTTTCAGTCAGTCTAAGGAAAGAGCGGAAATCTGGCGCTCGATACGCTGGCATGGAACGGACCCTTCGCATAAAATATCCATTCGTGCAGGAACTAATGGTAGAATGGACACCATGCAGGCGGCGGTTGTTCTCGTAAAGCTCTCGATTTTTGAAGATGAACTGGAAAAACGCCGGCATATTGCGGGATTATATGACGCTCTTTTGAAGGAAGCGATTGATCTGCCCGAGCGCTGCGCGGGCGCGTCCAGTGGGTGGAGTCTTTATTCGATTGTTTTGGATGATCGCGATCGAATACGCCAGTTTTTAACGGATGAAAATATTCCATCCACCATTTATTATCAGCAACCGCTTCATCAAATGGAGGCTTTTTCAGCCTTTTCACCGCAAGGTGGCTTACCGGTGTCCGAGGATTTAAGCCGGCGCATCCTGTCTCTGCCCATGCACCCCTATCTCACCGACGATCAGATCCATCAAGTCTGCGAAACGCTGATCGCGGCTTTATGAGATTAGTGGCGCCCCCGCGTTTTGCTAAGTTTCAATTTAATCGCTAACATCACGTTGTCAAAATCTCTGAAGACGTGAGGTGTGGTATGCGCGATTCTTTGTCTAAGGTATTAATAGTCATATTGGGCTTGGCTTTAGGCGCCTGCGCAAGCAAAAGCGCGACCCCGCCGCCTGCCGAGTCTGCGCGCCCCGCCATTGACCAGTTTGAGCTTTCCATTCGGGTCGGCCGTATGGGGGTGATGCTGGACCAAGGCAATATGGCCCTGGAGATGCTCGCCGGGACGAATGATATGTCATTCTTGCCAGATCCCGCCGATGACATTTCCGGGCGCCGGGCTTTTTATGCGCAATTGAGCCGGGCGGTTCTCGATCATAACCGTCTATGGGTCACGGCGTGCGCGTTCGATGCGTCCATTCCGGCCTGTCAAAATATTTATGAACCCGGCTGGTTGGGATTGCCCTTCAGCCACGCCCCGACATGGCGGCAATTGGATGCGTGGACTGAGGAAATGCAAGACCAGGCCGGGTCTTTGTCCGGCGCACTCTGCGCCATGGCGGAGCGGACCACCGGCCGGAGACAACTGTGCCCAATTGAATAAATACGCTCACTTGTTCTAGCCGCGTTCTCAGGTTAAGTAAGCGCCTATGGCCAAACCGACCGACAGGCTCACCATCGCCTTGGCGCAATTGAACCCGCTTGTGGGCGATGTGAAAGGCAATGCGACCAAAGCAATTGACGCGCGCGGGCAGGCAGCGGCGGCCAAGGCTGATCTTGTGATTTTTAGCGAACTTTTTCTGGTGGGCTATCCGCCTGAAGATCTGGTCCTGAAGCCGGCCTTTCAACGTGAGGTCAAGTCTACGGTTGAAAACCTCATTCTCGACACGCGCCTCAATCCGGGTCCGGCAATTCTGGTGGGACTGCCATGGATGGAAGAGGGGCGCCTCTTTAATGCGTGCCTGTTGATTGACGAGGGCCGCGTGGTTTCCGTCAGTTGTAAACATCACTTGCCCAATTACGGCGTTTTCGACGAGTTGCGGATTTTTGCGCAAGGCGCAGCTCCCAGCCCGATCATGTTCCGCGGCGCTTGCCTAGGGACGCTGATATGTGAAGACATGTGGTTTGAGGATGTGGCGGCGCATCTCAAGGAAAACGGCGCGGAAATTCTTATCGTTCCCAACGGGTCGCCTTTTACGGTGACTAAGGCAGCGGAGCGCTTTGGCCATGCGCGGGCGCGCGTTACTGAAACCGGCCTGCCGCTTATTTACGTAAATCAAGTGGGGGGGCAGGATGAATTGGTGTTTGACGGGGGCGGCTTTGTTTTAAACGCCGATGGAAGCACGGCCGTTCAGACGCCGAAATGGGAGGAGAGCGTCGCCATCACGCAGTGGGTGCGGGGCGCCACTGGTTGGATATGCGCGGCGGGCGAGGCCGGAGCGCCGGAAGACGAAACGGAGGGGGTGTATTTGGCGGCCATGACGGGCCTGCGCGATTATGTAGACAAAAACCATTTCCCTGGCGTGGTGCTGGGTTTTTCGGGCGGCATTGACAGTGCGCTGAGCGCGGCCATTGCGGCGGATGCGCTGGGGGCCGCGCGGGTTCATTGCGTGATGATGCCCTCGCGCTACACCAGCCAGGAAAGCCTGGCGGACGCCGCCGGTTGCGCAAATGCCTTGGGCGCGCCCTACGAGACCATTCCGATTGCCCCGGCTGTGGAAGCATACGAAAAAATGCTTGCGTCCGTATTTAAAGGGACCGCAGCCGATACAACGGAAGAAAACATTCAATCGCGCGTGCGCGCCGTCACCCTTATGGCGCTTTCCAATAAATTTGGAAACATGGTTTTGACGACGGGAAACAAATCTGAAATGTCTGTCGGCTACGCCACGCTGTATGGCGATATGTGCGGCGGGTATAATGTGTTGAAGGATATTTATAAAACCCTGGTCTTTAAAATGGCTGCGTGGCGCAACCAGCACAAACCCAAAGGCGGCTTGGGACCTGACGGCCCGGTCATACCGCAAAACATTATCGACAAGCCCCCAACCGCGGAGTTGAGGGAAAACCAAAAAGATGATGACACTTTGCCTCCCTACGATGTGTTGGATGAAATATTGAAGGGACTTGTCGACAAGGATATGAGTGTGAGGCAAGTCGTCGCCAGTGGGTTTGACCGTGACTTGGTAAAACGCATTGAGAATTTGCTCTTTATTGCGGAATATAAAAGGCGCCAGGCTCCGCCAGGGGTCAAAATCGGTCTTAAGAATTTTGGCCGGGATCGGCGCTATCCCATTACGAATGGATTTCGCGATGCGGAATGAAACGCACTTTAAGCTGGGAACATTGTTGTTCAGAGAAGAAAGAACCAACGCATCATGTCTGTAATTGTACGCTTTGCGCCGAGTCCAACGGGATTAATTCATGTGGGGAATGTCCGTACGGCCTTGATGAACTGGCTTTACGCCCATGCCCATGGCGGTCAATTTATGTTGCGGTTGGATGATACGGATGTGGCGCGCTCCACTCAGGCTTTTGCGGACGGAATCAAAAAAGACCTTGCCTGGCTGGGTCTGGCCCATGATTTGTCGGCGCGCCAGTCTGATCGTTTTGACGATTATGAGCGCGCCGTTCAGTCATTGAAGTCTTCCGGCCGTCTCTACCCTTGTTATGAGACGGGCGAGGAACTCGATTTGAAGAGGAAACTTCAACGCACACGCGGCCTGCCGCCGGTTTATGACCGGGCGGCGTTAGAGTTGTCTGACGCCGAGCGGGCAAGCCTGGAAGCTGAGGGCGGGGCGCCCCACTGGCGTTTTAAACTCTCAGGAAATCCGGTCCGCTGGACGGATCTCATCCGGGGCGAGGTGACCATTGAGACGTCCAATGTGTCCGATCCGATTTTGATCCGTCAGGACGGCTCGTTCCTTTATACTTTGCCAAGCGTTGTCGACGATATCGACTTTTCCATCAGTCATATCATTCGCGGTGAGGATCACGTCACCAATAGCGCGGCGCAGATCGAAATATTTGAATCTTTGGGCGCCGCGCCGCCCAGCTTTGGCCATCACCCGTTGCTGACGGGCGCAGGGGGCGAAGCGCTCTCAAAACGGCTGGGGTCTCTCTCGATTGAGTCCATGCGGGAGGAGGGTATAGAGCCCATGGCGCTGAATAGTTTTTTGGCGAAATTGGGGACGTCAGATCCCATTGAACCGCGCCAAAAACTTGAAGACCTGATCAACGAATTCAATCTCGCCAAGCTTAACCGGGCGCCGGCAAAGTTTGATCCGCAAGATCTCAAGTCGCTCAACGCAAAACTGCTTCATGAAGTGTCCTTTGACGAGGTTGCGGACAAGTTGAAAGAATTGGGCGTCGATGGCGGCGCAGCATTCTGGGATGCGGCGCGCACCAATATCGAACAAATCGCGGACGTGAAAGAGTGGTGGACTATCGTCTCAGGCGAGATTAATCCGGTGATCGAGGACGCGGCGTGGGCCGCTAAAGCCGCCGAATTATTACCCCAAGGCGATTTTGATGATCAGACATGGGGGGCGTGGACCACGGCCATTAAAGAAAGCACCGGCGCGAAGGGGCGTCATTTGTTCATGCCGTTGCGCCTTGCCCTCACGGGGCGCAGCCACGGGCCTGAAATGGCGAAAATGCTGCCTCTTATCGGCAGGGAAAAAGCCCATGCGCGCTTGATGGGGTCCACCATATGATTTTATTTCAGGAATAAGCCGGGGTCATCAACTTGTCAGCATATCGATAACTCAGCGATGCTTCGATGAGGGGGAGCACCTGCTCGGCGCTATCGGCGACCAATAAAACATCATTACCGGTGACACTGCCCACAAGGTGCGGCCGCGCGAATTCATGATCTACAAGATGCTGCATAAGGTGCAGAAACGGGTCCCAATAATTGTTGATGTTCACCAGAACAATCGGTTTGGAATGAAACGCCAGATAGGCCCAGGATAACACCTCAACAATTTCCTCTAATGTCCCAATCCCGCCGGGCAGAACAATAAAAGCATCAGAGCGCGCGAACATGCGCCCCTTGCGGTCATGCATGTTATCGGTGACGATGGTCTCGTCGGCGTCCTCGAATTGGTCTTCCATTTGCGCGATGGCTTTTGGGACGATGGACGTGACATGTCCGCCCAATTTATGGACCGTATTGGCGATTTTACCCATCAGGCCGACATTTCCCCCGCCGAAGACGAGGTTAACTTTCTTTTTGGCCAATATCTGGCCCAGATCGCCCGCCGCCTGAGCGTAAGCGGGGTCTGTCCCAAAATTAGACCCGCAAAAGACGCATACAGCTTTAGGTAACGTCATGTACTCACCTTAAGTGGCGCATGGCCACTGATTTGATTGGCATTTTTTACTGTCATAATGTCTTTCTTAAGGCACAAAGTTTGCTTAATTCTTACGGTGCTATTAAAGTTAGCTTAACTAAATCTGGAGGCGTTTCCCCCGTGCGCATACTTTTCATTGCTTTAGGTCTGGGTGTGGTCGCCGCATTCGTCTTCTTTTTCGTCTTTTATCAAGATGCGGAAACGGTGGACCCTTTGACGGGACGCATCGCGCCTGGGAGCGCAGAGCAAACGGGCGATACTGATCAGCTTACTGAATCCCTCGTTCCGAGATTTGATATTGTCAGGGTTGATCCGCAGGGCTCCGCCGTGGTGGCGGGGCGTGGACAGCCGGGATCAGAAATTCGTCTTTACGCCAATGGTTCCTTGATCGCCAGCGAGACGGCCGTTAACGAACGCGGCGAATGGGTTATCGTTGTCGATACGCCTTTGGGAGAAGGGGATCAGGAGCTGACGTTGGAAATGGTTCTGGCTGACGGCTCAACAGTGACGTCAACGGAGACGGTTGTTGTGGCCGTTCCCGACCGTCCGGGCATGAAACCGCTTGTGATCCTCGGCAACGATCAGGGTATGAGTAAAATCCTGCAACAGCCTGGCGACGGGGTGATGGTGGGAGACCTCAGTATTGATATCATTGATTATGGCGACGATGGACGCGTCATCCTTCAAGGCCGCGCCAAACCGGGCGCAAATGTGCGCGGCTATATCGATAACCAACCTATTGGAGATGCGCTCAGCGATGATGAGGGGCGCTGGACTTTGGTGCCCACGCAAAGCATTGCACCTGGCCGATATACGCTGCGGTTGGATCAACTGGGAGAAAAAGGCTTGGTGACGGCGCGCGTTGAAGTGCCCTTCGAGCGGGCCGAACCAGATCAAGCGCGTCTTGCTGCCGGGCAAGTGGTGGTTCAGCCGGGCAATAGTTTATGGCGTATATCACGCCGGCTCTATGGCCGCGGAACCTTGTATACAGTTATTTTTGAGAGTAATCAGGATCACATCAAGGACCCGGACCTCATCTATCCAGGTCAAATTTTTGTTCTGCCCAGTCTGACGGACGCCCTTCAGCAATAATTAGCTTTGCTATTACTCTCAACTCCGCCGGGCGATTTTTTGCAGTAGGACCGAGATCAAAATAGCGGTGGTGAAATATCCGAGGATTACCTGTGCGGCGATGATGATTTGTCCTTTGGCGTTCAGCGCCAGGACAAGATCGGAAAAACCAAACGTGGCAAAGGTGACGGCGGAAGCCAGATAGGGCGTGTACCAGGCTGCGTGATCTGAGGAAAAACGCACAAGATGCGGATTGAGATCATACGCCATCGCGAAGACGAAGATGCAGAGCAGCGCAAGCCACAGAACGCGCGACAGCGACCGGCCGTAATCTATGAGTGACCATAGCCACAGCATCAGCAACATGGGCGAGCGGCGCCAGCGCGAAGCTAGTGTGTCTATATAATCTTGGTCTAAAACATCGCGCCGGAATATGGCGTCGCCAAAAATGGAATCAACGCCGCGTACGCCCTGATAGCGGCCCCGCATGGAGCGGCGGTCATATTTTATCCCGATCACGCCGGCATGGTCTAAATTTGCGGTCTGCAAATTGGCGTGACGCACATCCGCTTTATATAAATTGGCCCGGTTCAGATTTGCAAAACGCAAATCAGATCGCGAAAGCAGCGCTTCTTCCAAATTGGCGCTTTCCAGATCCGCGCCCGCCAGTATGGCGCCTTTGAGATTTGTTTGACAGAGATTGGCTTCCGGAAGATGCGCATCTGACAGATTGGCGCCTCTGAACTCAGCGCTGTCGAGATTTGCAGATCTACAATCCGCGCGCGCGAGATCTGCGCGACGCAAGACGGCCTGCGCCAGATTGGCTTCCGTAAATAGCGCGTCGTGAAGATTGGTTGCTCTGAAATCAATGGAGGAAAGGTCGACGCCCGCCAGATTGATGCCGGAAAGATTAATCTGTTTTGCAGATGAATCCCACAGCGAAGAGCGCTTGACCCCAGGCTCGTTCGCGAGCTCAAGGCCGGAGAGATTTGGCCGGACATTCCAGTTTTCCTGCCGCCAGGTGTTCCAAGCCTCAACCCCCAGTTTGAGCTTGGAAACGTGCTCCGCGTTCGCCATTCAAATTCCCCGCCATAATCGCTTAGCGTATATAAAAGCATGTTCCGGGGATCAAGGAAATGGCTTAAAATGAAGACGGCAATAGGAGGGTATTTTGGGAGAAAATGGGGACTTTTGACAGTTGCAGTGAGCTTGGAAGAGCGTTAGAGCGCGCCATAGCGGCTGAGCGCCTCTATCAGCCAGCCGGGGCGGTTGCCTAATTTATATTGTTCTTTCCAGTCGGAAATCGCGCGGGCCAGTTCGCCTTTTGCTTCATAGGCGCTTCCCCTGTTACCGAATGCAAAGGCGAGGCTGGGATCAATTTCGATGGCGCGTGAAAAATCTTCAATGGCGCGATCAACGAATCCAAGCGCTTCATATGTCAGGCCGCGATTGTTATGGGCGTTTGCGTCCATAGGATCAAGGGCAAGCGCTCTCGTATAATCTTCAATGGCCAGCCCGAATTCCCTTAGTCGAAATTTCGCATTGGCGCGATTGTAATAAGCGGCGGTGTGATCGGGAACGAGTTCGATCAAGCGGGAGTAATCTTCTATGGCTTGACTATGCCGCCCCATAAGATCGAACGTGTAACCGCGGTTATAGAGCGCCTGCTCATCGTCATGGTTGATCGACAAAGCCGCCGAAAAGTCTTTCACGGCCGCTGCGTAGTTTTTTAACCATCGATAAGCCAGTCCGCGATTGTAATGGGCGTTGATGTGCGTGGGATCCAGCGCGAGGACGCGGGTGAAATCCTCAATGGCCCGTTGGTGTTGGCCCAGACCATTGAACAAATGCCCTCTATTGAACAAAGCTGTAACATGGCCGCGGTTGTAGTCTATCGCCCGGCTGTAATCGGTAATGGCGTCTTGATACGCACCTAGGAGATCTAGCGCAAAGGCGCGATTGTAAAAAACATTACTGTCGGGCTTGAGTTCAATAGCGCTGGTGAAATCCTCTATGGCGCGCCGGTAAATTCTTAAAGCGCCATAGGCTGTCCCCCGGTTGCTATAGGCCTGGGCGTAGAGAGGATCGATCAGCAGGGCTTGGTCAAAGTCAATGATCGCGCGGGTGTATTGATGTAACTTTGCGTAAGTATTGCCTCTGTTGTAATAGGCGAGAGCGTAGTCCGGTTTGATATCAAGTGCGGCGCCATAGAGTTCAAGGGCTTTTTCATCGTGGCCGAGACTGGCCTCAGCCAATCCGCTGTTGACAAGTTCTGCGGCAAGGATGTGCGCGCGCGACCGGGTTTGCTGCGGGCGTGAAATATGCGGGCCGATTTGCACAACCGGCAAGGCGGAGGCGTCCGGCAGGCTTCTTTCCAATACGCTCGGTTTCGCATGTCCGTCTGAGGACAGGGAAACAACGGCAATCATGGTTAACGCCAGCGCAAATGCGCAATATGTTTCTTTTTGGCTCATCACGCCTGACAAGGTGCAAAGGACGGGCCTTAAAGTACGTCGCGGTGGAGTCAATTAGCCTATCTGACGTCATGGCGCGCTCCTTCGCCTCCGCCTCTCGTTATTCCCGCGCATGCGGGAATCCATGAATTGGGGGCAAACTGATCAGCCAATGGATCCCCGATCGCGCTCATATACATTCGCTTGTCGAGGATGACGAAGAGAGGGCGATTAGTTATAGCTGCTAAGAGCGGCGGGAGATTTTTTGCAGCAAGATGGAGATCAACACGCCCAGCACGAAATATCCAAGGAGAACCTCCATGGTTAACAGAGCCTGGCCAAGGCCATTCAGCGCTCTGACGTCATCGGAAAACCCTAAACTGGTAAACGTGATGAGGGAGGAATAATACGGCGTGAACCAATTCTGAAATTGCGAGGCGTAGGCGACGGCGCCTGGCTGAACGGCGTAGATAAAACCAAATGCCAAAACGAGTAAAGCGGCGATCCAAATAATGCGCGCCAAACTGCGGCCATAATCGATGAGGCTCCAGAGCCATAACACCACGATCATTGGCGAGCGGCGCCAGCGCGAGGTCATGGTGTCTATATAATCCTGGTCGAGGGCGTCGCGCCGGAAAATGGCGTCGCCAAAACTGGATTCGACGCCGCGAATGCCTTGATATTTACCGCGCATGAAGCGGCGTTCATAGTTGATGCCGATGAGTCCTGAATGTTCAAGGTTGGCGGCTTGCAAATCAGCATCGCGCAGATCGGCGTTATAAAGATTGGTGCGGGTCAAATTGGCGGAATGAAGGCTGGTTCGGATTAAATTGGCGTCTTCAAGATTGGCGCCGGTGAGATCGGCGCCATTGAGATTGGCGACCCACAGATCCGCGCCTTTGAGATTGGCGTTCTGTAAATTAGCGGCGCCCAATTGCGCCGAGCGCATGTCGGCGCCGCTTAATTCAGCCTGCTCCAGATTGGCGCCGCTGAGATGGGAAAAGCGCAAATCCGCGCCCGATAGATTTGTCGCGCTGATGTCAGCCCTGATGAGATTGGCCTCGAACAAATTGGCGTTGGCAAGGATGGCCGCATGCAGCTTCGCCCCGCTGAGGGAGACGGATTGTAGATTGGCCGTCACAAGATTGGCTTCTTCCAGGATGGCTTCTTCCAGAGATGCGCCCCGCAGGTTGGCGCCGCCAAGATTTGTCCAGCCGAAATTAATGTGATTAAGGTTGAGCTGCCGCGTCTCCTTGTCCCAAAGCGCGGAGCTTTTAATGCCTTTTTCGTTGGGTAGATCAAGCCCTGAGAGATCGGGTTTGACATTCCAATTGCTCTCGCGCCAGCGATTCCACGCCTGAACGCCTTCACGAAGCTTTGCTATATGATCAGGATTCGCCATCCGACGCCCCGCCTCCATTTTCCCCCGCCCATAAGAGCATTTTGGCCCGTCTTTGGGAAGAGGAGGAGGAAAGACTTGGCAAAAGGCGTCCTGTCGCATATGTACAAAGAATAGCCGAATAAAGCGCCGTTTCCCAAGGCCCCGTAGCTCAATTGGATAGAGCGCCAGGCTTCGAACCTGGAGGTTGGGGGTTCAAGTCCCTCCGGGGTCGCCATATTTTTAGGGTCCATACCGGAGACATAGGTTACAGAATGTACCTAAGACATGGGTGACAGTCTTGTGCCGAACGGCTCGTGCGCGCACTTCAGTTGAATACCTGTTGGCTCTCTTGTTCTTTTCCATAACTCCAAACCTTCCTATCTTTGGAGCCTCCGGTAAACCCGGCGCGGTTCATTTACCCGGCGCGGCGCATGGCTGAGGCGCTGACCTTTCAGCAGCTCAATCCTGCAAGTTCAAACTGTAAACAGTTACCGGTCCGCGAAGCGACGGCGTTTGCTTTATAGCCTGCCAACCCCGGTCGAGCAGAATGCCTTCCGCAGTATCCGTCGATGTATAAACAGATGGAAACCCAAGGCGTCGAGCTTCTTT
>JAJFIM010000271.1 GCA_021774995.1 Alphaproteobacteria bacterium
CCAGGCTGCTGCCCTCGCTTAAAGGTCCGGCGTTGCTGCAACAAGCGGAAAAAGAATCTGCCGCCATTATCGGGTTCACATCGGCGATTGCCGCTTATGGCGCCTTTTTCATTCCGAAATCCTACGGCACGTCGATCGCGATGACGGGCGGACCGGAAGGGGCGCTTTGGGGATTTCTTGTTTTTTACATCTCCTGCGCGGCGCTGACCTGGTTTGTCTACACGCGTAAGGGTGGAGCGCTCCATGATATCGAACGCGGCGTTAGGCCCGCGCCAGGAACTGATCTTCCTCAGGGAGAAAACGCATGAGCCACATTTTAAGTCGTCTTTCTTATTTTAAGAACCGGGTGAGTAATTTCTCTGGGGGCCATGGCGTCCTGACGAAAGAAGATCGCAGCTGGGAGGATTCTTATCGTAAGCGCTGGCAGCATGATAAAATCGTGCGCTCGACACATGGCGTAAACTGTACGGGCTCATGCAGTTGGAAGATATATGTTAAAGGCGGCATCGTCACTTGGGAAACACAGCAGACGGACTATCCGCGTACGCGTCCCGATCTGCCCAACCATGAACCGCGGGGATGTTCGCGCGGGGCAAGCTATAGCTGGTATCTCTATAGCAGTAACAGGTTGAAACATCCGCTGATCCGCAGCCGGCTTATGAAGGCCTGGCGGGCGGCGCGGGCGACCAAAAAGCCCGTAGAGGCGTGGGCGTCAATCGTTGAAAATCCTGCGACGCGCGCATCTTACGTAAAACTGCGCGGTCATGGCGGTTTTGTTCGCGCCGCTTGGGCTGACGTGAATGAGATTATCGCGGCGGCAAACGCCTATACGGCAAAAAAACACGGGCCAGACCGCGTCATCGGATTTTCGCCCATCCCGGCCATGTCCATGGTCTCTTATGCGGCCGGGTCGCGCTATCTGTCTCTTCTCGGCGGAACGTGCATGAGCTTTTATGACTGGTATTGCGATCTGCCGCCCGCCAGTCCGATGACCTGGGGCGAACAGACGGACGTGCCCGAAAGCGCCGATTGGTATAATTCAGGTTTCTTACTGCTCTGGGGGTCGAACGTTCCGCAAACGCGCACCCCAGACGCCCATTTCTATACGGAAGTACGCTATAAGGGCGCCAAAAGCGTTGTCATTTCGCCTGATTACAGCGAGGCGTCAAAATTTGGCGATATGTGGTTGTCGCCAAAACAAGGAACGGACGCCGCCCTCGCCATGGCCTTTGGCCACGTCATCCTGCGCGAGTTTTATCTCGACCGGCAGGTGGACTATTTTCAAGAATACGCGAAACAATATACTGATATGCCGATGCTGGTGCGGCTGGTGAAGAAAGACGGCAGGTTAGTGCCGGACCGGCTTCTGCGCGCGTCTGATTTTGACGATGCGCTCAGTGAGGCGAACAATCCGGAATGGAAAACCATCGCTTTTGACAAAAAGTCGGGGCGCGCGGTATGTCCACGCGGCTCCATTGGTTTTCGTTGGGGGGAGCAGGGCAAATGGAATCTGGAAGAAAAAACCGGCGGCGGCGCGGAGACGGATCTCTCCCTTTCCCTGATGGACGTACGAGATGACGCCGTCGATGTGGCGTTCCCCTATTTCGGCAATCAAAGCCATGACTTTTTTACTGGCTCCGAGCATCCAGATGTGCTTGAGCGGCGCGTGCCCGTCAAGCGCCTTCATCTCAAAGAAGGCGATGTGGAAGTCGCGACCGTTTTTGATTTGATGTGCGCCAATTACGGCCTTGACCGCGGTCTGGGCGGCGACAGGGCGGCAACATCATACGATGAAGACATTCCCTATACGCCCGTCTGGCAGGAAAAGATCACTGGCGTCCCGGCCGATAAAGTGATCTCCGTCGCCCGCGGCTTTGCCGATAATGCCGAAAAAACCCGTGGTAAATCAATGGTCATTCTGGGCGCCGGTCTCAATCATTGGTATCACATGGACATGAATTATCGCGGCATCATCAATATGTTGGTGATGTGCGGCTGTGTCGGCCAATCAGGCGGCGGGTGGTCGCATTATGTCGGCCAGGAGAAGCTGCGGCCGCAAACGGGCTGGCTGCCGCTTGCTTTTGGTCTTGATTGGGCGCGTCCGCCGCGTCACATGAATTCAACCTCATTCTTTTATGCGCATTCGGATCAGTGGCGCTATGAGACGCTTGGGGTGGGCGAAATCCTGTCTCCGCTTGCCCCTGAGGGTCAGTGGAGCGGCTCTCTGATTGATTTCAATGTGCGGGCTGAACGCATGGGCTGGCTTCCTTCTGCGCCTCAACTGCAAAGCAATCCACTGGAGATCTCCAAAGACGCCGACGCCGCGGGTCTGGAGGCAAAGGATTATGTGGCGCGCGAACTTAAATCCGGCGGCCTCAAAATGTCGTGCGAAGATCCGGACGATCCGGCGAACTGGCCGCGCAATCTTTTTGTCTGGCGTTCAAACCTGCTGGGCTCGTCCGGCAAGGGCCATGAATATTTTTTAAAACACCTTCTTGGAACCACTCATGGCGTGCAAGGCAAAGACCTTGGGGACACGGGCGGTCAAAAACCGGAAGAAATCTCATGGCGTGAAGAAGCGCCGGAAGGAAAGCTGGATCTTCTGGTGACCATTGATTTTCGCATGTCAACGACGTGCGTTTATTCTGACATCGCGCTGCCGACGGCGACGTGGTATGAAAAAAATGATCTCAACACGTCGGATATGCACCCCTTCATTCACCCGTTGTCCAGCGCAGTTGACCCTTTGTGGGAATGCAAGAGCGATTGGGACATTTTCAAAGGCATTGCGAAATCATTTTCCGAAATCGCGCCCGAAGTGCTTGGCGTCGAACAAGACGTTGTGCTGACGCCAACCTTGCACGATACGCCGGGGGAACTCAGCCAACCGTTTGACGTTAAAGACTGGAAACACGGTGAGATTGACCCAATCCCCGGTAAAACCATGCCGGCGGTTGCGGTGGTCGAGCGCGATTATCCCAACCTCTATAAACGGTTTACGGCGCTTGGGCCATTGATGGATAAGATCGGCAATGGCGGCAAGGGCATCGCCTGGAAAACCGGGCGCGAGGTTGAACATCTCAAAGCGCTGAACGGCGTTGTTACGCAAGAGGGTCCGACCAAAGGCATGGCGCGGATCGACAGCGATATCGACGCAACGGAAGTGATCTTGATGCTGGCGCCCGAAACCAATGGCGAGGTGGCCGTCAAAGCCTGGGATGCGCTCACCAAAATAACGGGGCGTGAACATGCGCAT
>JAJFIM010000272.1 GCA_021774995.1 Alphaproteobacteria bacterium
AGAGATTGATGATGTGCAGGCCGTCAAACAGACCCTTGGCGCTCAAAAGATTTCGATTACGGAGACTGTAGAATTACCCGAAGGGTCCATCTTCTTTTTTGTCCGAGACCCAGACGGAAATGTCATTGAACTACACTGGCCGGCGAAATAAGAGAAACATTTTGCGCAGATAATCACCGGCGCTAAAAATCTGGAGCGCTTCCACTTTATTCCGCCCAGTAATGCGCAATATAGGCCTGCGCCTCCATTGCCGTCATTGGGGCGCCGAACACAAAACCTTGCGCGTAAGAGCACCCCAGATCATAGAGTTTGCGTCCCACTGCTTCCGTTTCCACACCCTCCGCCACCACTTCGATCCCTAGATCATGCGCCAGATCAATGGCTGAGCGGACCATGATCAGCAATTGCTCGTCCTCATCCAGACCGGAAACAAACGACTGGTCTATTTTCAAAGTATCAAAGGGGAGATCCTTCAGTCTTTCCATAGTGGAGTGGCCGGTGCCAAAATCATCAAGCACAATACCCGCTCCCATCTCTTTCAACTCAGCTAAGACGCTCGCTGCTTCCTCCGCATTTTCGATCAACAAATTCTCCGTCACCTCCAGCTTCAAGCTCCCCGGATGCAAGGCAACAGTTTTCATAATCTGTCTCACATCTCCCAAAAGCTCTTGCCCCAGAAGCTGTTTGGCGGAGACATTGACGCTGGCGAAAAGCGGCCTCTCCAATGGGAAAAATTGCTGCCATTGCGACAATTGCAAACTCGTCATTGACAGTGCGAACCGGCCCAACCGGACGATCAGTCCCAGATCTTCCGCCAGAGAGACAAATTGGTCCGGTCCCAACAACCCTCGTTCAGGGTGATTCCAGCGCAAAAGAGCTTCAAAACCGGCAATGCGTCCGCTCCTCAAATCCATAATCGGTTGGTAGTACACCTCCATTTCATACTGATCGAGGGCGCGGCGCAATTCCGATTCCAGAGCAAGAGCCCCCCCTCCATCCCGTCCCATGCCAGGTTCATATACCACGATCTGGCTTCCCCCCGCCCTTTTAGCCTGATAGAGCGCTTTTTCCGCTTCTCCCAACAGATGGACGGCGCTTGCGTCCGGCGAACCCAACAAAGCAATCCCGATACTGACTGTCGGATAGACCTGCGTACCGGCAACCGACAAGGGCTGCTCCACCGCGCGTTTTACCTCTGAGGCGTGCGTCATGACACGGCTCGAATCGCCAGTGTCCGTTATTAAAATCCCAAATTCATCCCCCCCCAGTCGGCCAAGAAGATCGTCAGGGCCTATGGCGCTCAGCAGCCGTTCTGCAATGATCACCAGCAACTCGTCAGCATTGGTCTGCCCCAGGCCTTCATCAAAACTCTTGAAACGGTCTATATCCATAAGGATGACAGCCGCGCCCGCGCCCCCTTCTTCACCTTCTTGGGAGTGCGCGCCGGGAGAGATCTGTTCGAGTGAATGCGCAGCCTGATCCAAAAACGCCTCTCTTTTTGGCAAGTTTGACAACGCATCGGGAGGCCGCGCCGTCCGGGGTTCCGCCACGGCGTCAACCGCCTCCACCGCAGACCTGATAACGCCCACACAGCGTAAGGGCTGTCCCTGACCGTCATGCGCGCAAGTTCCGATCAGTTTCAAGGCGAGGTATTCGCCATCTTCATGGCGCACGCGAAACGTGATGGTAAAAGTCGCGGAGCCAAGCAGCAGATAGGATTTCAGGGATTCACGATAACGTTCCTGGTCATATGGGTGCAATCGCTCATACCACTCCTCTTCCGTTGTCGCGATGGCGCCGTCCATCACACCCAGCATTTCAGATATGGCCGGCGACACATAAAGCTTGTCACCCGGAATATTCCAATCCCACAGCCCTTCTTTCGCCGCCTTCAATCCCAATTCATAATATGCGGCGCCGTGATTGCCCTCTTCCCCAGAAACGCCATTAAGGGGGGCCTCATAGGGGCGCTCTCTTGAAAGTTCCTGCGTGGCCGCAGGCTGAAACGCCAATGATTGAAAAGGGCCTGTGCTGGCTTGAATAATCACGGAAAAACCGATGAGCATCGCGCCCAGCGCAAAAATTGCATAGACCAGCCATTCACTGATGAGATTTAATTCCGAACCAGGCGTCAGAACAAGAATAAAGCCCAAGACATAAGCCAATAAAACAGTGATCCACCCGGGAAGACTGAGCTTGGACCCGCCGTTGGACATCTGACGCATCATAGCAATGAGCATCAGGGCAAGACCGATCAATAATGCAAGTCTCAGCGCGAGCACAGCCCACGGCAATCCAAAGAGGCAATAGAGAAAAGCGAAAATCCAAAGATAATAGCTGCCCTTCAACATATTATCAGACGCAAGATCAGACGGATCAATAGTCAGCATGCTGTTGATAGTGCGATTCGCAAATACGCCGCTTAAAGCCAGCGCCGCGCCGGCGTAATATATATGGATAAATCCAAAAAAGTTTGCCGGAAAAGTAAAAAGCCCGAAGACAAGCGCAAGGTAGAAGGCTGCGGCAATAGTTGCCAGGCCGCCGAACAAAAACGCGCGCTGGGCGGTAAACACCCACAGAGAAATAAGAAGCGCGCCCATCAACATCAAGAGCGCGGGTATAATCCCTTGCCCAAGAGCGATATACGCGACGTATTGGACATAAGACTCCACCGGCCACACATAGAGCGCCGAAGCTGTGATCTCTTTAGGCAACAAAAGAGTAATCTTGGCCGTTTCGAGAGGCGGAATCACCATGGTGAACGGCAACACAACATCTGAGCTTAGGCCGACGCCGCCCGCCACCGCGCGTCCCTGCTGCGCGGTTTTAACAATTATATTTTGCGTTTCCAATTGTTCGCCAAAAACTGAAGCCCAGGCCGACCCCCGAAACGTATCCCTGCTGATCACAAAGAGACGCTCAAGCGGTTGATCGGTTGTGTTTTTTATATAGACGCCATACCAGATGGGCGCAGATGCGGCGGCGTTCTCAGCTTCCTTTTCGAGTTCTCCTAAAGGTTTAATATCGCCCACTTCATCAGTGGCTTTTTGAGG
>JAJFIM010000273.1 GCA_021774995.1 Alphaproteobacteria bacterium
TGGAGCTGCCTTCAGGTCCGCTCAACCGACTGGTGCCGCTTGAATAAACCCTGGCAGACCACGGGGCGTCTGCGCGCCCTTCTCATCAGCCTACTGGTCGCAGGAGCGGCCCTCTTCCAGTTATTACCCGGCGCCGGTTTCCTGAATGCTGTGGGTCTTGATTTTCTCCTGCCCTTCGCGGCGGCGCCGGCGGCGCCTGGCCTCAAAAACTCTCCTGTGGTTCTGGTGGTGATCGATGAGGCCACCCATAACGCACCGCCTTTTAGCGAGACGCCGCAGGTTGCCTGGACGCCTTATCTGGCGCAGGCTTTGGACAAGGTCAGTGACGCTGGCGCATCCGTGATCGGCTTTGATATTATTTTTCCCAAAACCCTTTCGGGTTCCGATCTCTTGCCCGGATTTGACCGTCCCTTCCTTCAATCGCTTTATGCCATTGGCCGGTCAAACCGCCTGATCCTCGGCGAGGTGCGCCTTTCCGATGCCCCCATCGAACCTTATGAAGGCCAGATCCAGGCCATTGGCGGGCGGCGCAATGTCGTCCCCGTTCACCTGACGCCGGATATGGACGGGGTGGTGCGCCGCTACCCGGCGTCGTTCACGCTGGAAAATGGCGAAAAAATAGAGTCTTTCGCCAACGCCTTAGTGGCGCGCGCCGGGTTTAAACCCCGCGCGGATCCTTTCATGATCGATTTTACTTCACCGCGCGGCATACCGGCCTACCGATTGACGGATTTATTGACCTGCTCTGACAGCGAGGCCTTAAACTCATTCTTTCAGGGCCGTATCGTTATTTTCGGCACAGCCTTGGATGTTGAAGACCGCCATATGGCCGCCAATCGGTTTGTCTCCAATAAGGGTCTTGAGATCGCCCCGGATCTTTGCGCAGGTTCCAGCGCGCCCCTTGCATCCGCCAGCATGGACCGGCAAAGCGCGCCCGGCGTTTTACTCCACGCCCTGGCCGTGCGCACCATTCTCTCGGGCGCCGACCCCCGGCCATTAAGCGGCGCGCTCACGCTCGGGATCGCAATAGCGGTTACGCTTCTTTTATCTCTTGGCGCCCTCACATGGCGCTCAACTATTGGGCTCGGGCTGCTGTTGGCAACGTTTGGAATCCTCTGGGTCTGCGCTCTTTACGCCCTCGCACATCACGTATTGATCCCTTATCTGAACTGGGGCGTTTGGGCGCTCCTCTCCTATTTTGCGCTTACCACGTACCGCGTCGCTTATGAAGATCAGGAAAAGCGTTGGATACGCAGCGCGTTCCGGCATTATTTAAGCCCGGCGCTGGTGGACAAGCTTTCCTCCCATCCCGAACTGTTAAAGCTGGGCGGCGAGAAGCGCCATGTAGCGGTGATGTTTCTCGACCTGGCCGACTTTACAACCCTCAGCGAAGAGCTGTCCGATGAACCCGAAAGATTAGTTGCGCTGCTCAATAATGTTTTGACGCTTTTTTCGAATGTCATTGAAACCCATGACGGCTATATCGATAAATATGTGGGAGACGCCGTGATGGCGGTGTGGGGCGCGCCGGTGGACTGCGCGGACCCGGAACAACGCGCCGCGCAGGCCGCTCTTGACTGCAAAAAAGCGCTTGACGACTATAACGCATCGCAGCCGGTAAACCCCGCAATTGCGATCAAGGGCTTGCGCATTGGATTGCATTCAGGTCCCGCCATTGCCGGAAACATAGGTTCCCTTGCGCGTTTCGACTACACACTCATTGGCGACACGGTGAACCTGGCCGCGCGGCTTGAGCCCTTGAACAAAAAATACGGCACCGCGATCCTGGCGAGCGAAGTTTTCGTCAGCCATCTGAATCCGCACATCGCAACGCGCTATATCGAAGAAACGCGCGTTTCGGGCCGCACAGACGCCGTTAAAATCTATGAGATCATTGAACGGCTAGGGGACAAAGGCGCGCCCTTCTGCTAAGGTGTTTAGCTTAAGAACGTTGGAAGCGGGGGCATTAGGCCATGACATCACGTCCATCTCATCAGCTTACCCGGCGCGCGGCTTTAGGCGCGCTGGCCAGCTTTAGCCTCATAACGCCCGTAGCGGCGCGCGACGGATTTTCACTGGGCATAGGTAGCTTCAGCACGAATGATTTTAAAAATATCGGCAAGATGCTGAAGGGCCTCTCCCTTAACGAGCAAGATGAGATCGCCATGGGCGACGCCTATTACGGCCCCATCATAGACGCGCAAGGGGGGGCATACGCCAACCGCGCGGTGCAAACCTCCATGCAGCGCTTCGCGGCGCCTCTGTTTGAAACCAGCGCGCGGTCCAATTTCTCTTGGGACATCACCGTTCTTGACAACAATGAAATCAACGCCTGGGCGCTACCCGGCGGTAAGATCGCGATCAATAAAGGTTTGCTGCGCTATGCGGGCGCGGGCGACGAGCTGGCCGCCGTCATTGCCCATGAAATGGGCCATGTGGAACTCTCTCACGCTTTGTCTGAAATGAAAAAGGGGTCCTTCGTGGATGGATTGTCAGGCGTGTCACAGCGCACGCTCGTCTCTGAACTGGAGGGGGGCGCAAGCACGGCCGCCGGTATTGGCATGGGCGCTTTGCGCGGACCTCTGACAAAATTGGTGACGTCAGGATACGCCCGCAAATCGGAATACGCCGCCGATCAGCACATCGCCACCGTCTTTGCACTGACAGGGCATGATGTTGCGAGAGGCGCGGTCTTCTATCAAACACTCCTTGAGACCGTTCCGAAAAAGTCAAAAGGCACAACGTCTCTTTTTGCCGGACACCCTCAAACCAAAAAAAGGCTCAAAGCCCTGTTGGAGAACGCGCCAAGCGCCCCCTATCAATCTGCGCAAACGCCCTCATGGGATTTTGCGGAGTTGAAAAAAACCTTCCCGACACGGCGTTTTTTCAACCGCCATGCGGGTTAAATAGTCCGCGCATTTTTCTTATATAATCGACAATGACAACTCACGCACCCCCTCAACAGATGTAGCTCAACAGATGTAGCTCAACATTTGTCAGACTGACCGACCATGGCGCTTTTCACCGCAACTAACCAAAAGACAACAAACAACGCGGAAGGAATGTTTTTTATTTTAGGCGCCATTGCGCTCTATGCCGTCGTTGACGCGCTCGTAAAATGGCTGGACGGCCGGTACGCGCCTTTCGAAATCATTTTCTTTCGCAGCCTCTTTGCCTTTATACCTCTCGCTTTCATGATCGTGAGAAATGGCGGTCTGTCCAGTTTGAAAACCCGGCATTCCACGTTTCATGTGGTGCGGGGCCTGCTTGGCTTCCTGGCCATGGCCTCATTTTTTATTGCCCTTCCGCGCATGGCCCTGGCCGACGCCATCGGCATCACCTATGCCGCGCCGCTTTTTATCACCATGTTTTCTTATCCATTACTCAAAGAACGCGTCGGGCCTCGGCGATGGGCGGCTATTGTCATTGGCCTGATCGGCATCGCGCTCATTTTTCGCCCTGGAACCGGCTTGTTTGAGTGGATTTCCCTCGGCCCCCTTGTCAGCGCCTTCGCATACGCCTTGACCATGATCCTCGTGCGCAAACATGGCCGGCGAGAAAGCGCAACCGCCATGTCGTTTTACTTCACCGCGGTCACGCTGATCACGTCCGGTTTGACCCTTCCCTTCGTCTGGGTCGCGCCCGAAGGCGGAGATCTGTTGGTCCTGGCCTTGATCGGCGGCTTTGCCGGTTTCGCCAGCATCAGCATGACCCACGCTTTCCGTGTCGCCCAACCCAGCGTTCTGGCGCCTTTTGAATATATCGGCATCGTTTTTGCGATCGCAATCGGTTATAGTGTCTGGTCGGAAGTTCCTGATCTCTGGATGATTGGCGGCATCGTTATTATTATCAGCAGCGGAATATTTATTATCATCCGGGAAGCCAAAGGGCGCTTTATCCTTCCGCAAATCGACCAATAGGAGGAACGCTCTCATGCTGGATCGCCGGGACCTGTTGAAAGCACTGGGCGCAAGCCTGCCCCTATCGGGCATGGCGACCAGCCCCCTGGCGGCGCAAAGCAATGCCCTTATCACAAAGCCTATTCCGAAGACCGGTGAAATGCTCCCCGTCATTGGCATGGGGACGTCCCGAACCTTTAATGTGGAGGGCGATTACGCCGCCCAGGCCATACTTGATGATGTCATGGAAATCTTTTTTGACAATGGCGGCGCGGTCATCGATTCCAGTCCCATGTATGGCGCAAGCGAGCGTATTGTTGGGATATTGATGCAACGCATCAAGAACGGATACAAGCGCCTGTTCGCCGCCACAAAAGTATGGACAGACGGCGCTGCTGCCGGAGTCCAGCAAATGACGGAATCATTTGATATGATTGGCGTTGACGTCATGGATCTCATGCAAATCCATAATTTGCGCGATTGGAAAACGCATCTGCCGCTTCTGCGCGACTGGAAAGAAGAAGGCAAGATCCGTTATATCGGCATTACCACATCCCATGGCCGTTTTCATGATGAGCTTGCCGAAATCATGAGTATGGAAGATCTCGATTTCGTGCAGCTTTCCTACTCAATCGATGAACGCAGAACGGAAAAGAGGCTTCTTCCGCTTGCCCAAGACCGGGGAATCGCCGTTCTCGCCAACCGGCCGTTTAGCCGGGGCGAGACTTTTAAAAAAGTCGCCGACGCGCCTTTGCCAGATTGGGCGGGCGATATTGACGCAATGAGTTGGGCGCAAATCTTTTTGAAGTTTGCAGCCTCGCATCCCGGCGTCACATGCGTCATTCCCGCCACCGCCAAATCCCATCACGCCCTGGACAACATGAAAGCCAATTTCGGCAGACTGCCCGGCGCCGCGCTGCGCCTGGAAATGGCGAAACATTTTGACGCTCTGTAAATCAAATGGGCCTTTCCGCGCCTTATTCCGCTGAGATCACACCGCGATTGATCTGATCCAATTCGATGGATTCAAACAATGCTTGAAAATTACCCTCGCCAAACCCTTCATTGCCTTTACGCTGGATAATTTCAAAGAATATCGGCCCAATCACATTTTGCGTGAAAATTTGCAGCAGATAACCGCCCCCTTGCTCAGCGCCCCCGTCAAGCAAAACGCGTCTTAAGCGCAAAGCATCTTCATCTTCCTCATGATCGGGCAAGCGCGCGCGCAACTGATCATAATAGGCGCCATTGGTGTCCTGAAACACGATGCCATTTTCTCTCAAAGCATCGACGGTTTGGAAAATATCACGCGTTTCCAACGCCACATGCTGAATGCCTTCGCCATTATAATCACGCAAATATTCCTCGATCTGCGATTTATCATCCGAAGATTCATTTATGGGGATACGAATTTTGCCACAGGGGCTGGTCATGGCGCGGCTGACAAGCCCCGTGACCTTGCCCTCTATGTCAAAATATCGAAGCTCCCGAAAATTAAAGATACGCTCATAAAACCCTGACCATTTCGCCATAT
>JAJFIM010000274.1 GCA_021774995.1 Alphaproteobacteria bacterium
AACTGGTCGAACCTTCGGCAAAACGCCAAAAAGCTTATATTGACCATCTTCTGGCGGAATTTTCCATTACCCACTTGCGGCGCACGCCCGCCATAGCCCTCTCGGGCGGTGAGCGGCGCAGGGTCGAGATTGCCCGCGCCATCGCCACACAACCCTCCTTCATGCTGCTCGACGAACCTCTGGCGGGCATCGATCCCATTGCGGTGGGAGAAATCCGCAATCTTGTGCGTCAATTGAAAGATCGGGGCATCGGCGTGCTGATTACGGACCATAATGTCCGTGAAACGCTCGATTTGGTGGATCGTGCATACATTATTCATGATGGACAGGTATTAAGAGAAGGATCACCCGCCGATATTGTGGGAGACAAGGATGTGCGAAAATTTTATCTCGGGGAGAGCTTTCAGCTCTAACGAGTGTTTCACGGCTAAGAAGTGAGTATGGCGTTAACACCAAGATTAGACCTCCGGCAAAGCCAGTCATTGGTGATGACGCCTCAATTGCAGCAAGCGATCAAGCTGTTGCAATTATCGAATATAGAGCTCACCGCCTACGTCGCTGAGGAACTTGAAAAAAATCCTCTCCTAGATGTGGATGACGGTTCCGAGTCCAGTGATGCGCAAAGTAAAGCGGAAAGTAACGGAGCGGACGCCGAACAATCCCAATCTGGCGAAGATACGTCCGAGATCACCGCGGCGGATCAGGCTATGTCCCAGGATCAGGCAAGCGGCGAGACTGAGACCGCACTGGATGCGGACCGCGACAGCCTTTATACAGATGAAGCGCGGGCGGATGTGCAGAGCTCTCAAGCGGCCGAGTTCGAGTCTTCTTCAACCGACTGGTCAAGCGTAAAAGGGGGAGGCAAAGGTTTTGATTCAGATCTTTCAGGTTTGGAATCAACGCTTTCTCAAGAGGTCACCTTAAGAGACCATCTCATTGAACAATTGCACGTTAGCATCAAGGATCCTGCGCAAAAAGTAATCGGAATTCACCTTATCGATATGTTGGATGACGCGGGCTATCTTGTGGACGCCATTGACGTCATTGCTGAACGTCTGGGCGCTTCCATAGCTTACGTCCAAGAAACACTTGAAATTCTTCAAAAATTCGAACCTGCTGGACTGTTCTGCCGTGATTTAAGTGAATGCCTTGCTTTGCAGCTTATCGATAGGGATCGATTTGATCCGGCCATGAAAGCCTTGATCGAAAATCTTGATTTACTCGCGAAACGAGAATTAAGCAAGCTTGAGAAGATATGCGAAGTGGATCGTGAAGATATTTCAGATATGATCCAGGAAATTCGCGAACTTGACCCCAAGCCGGGGTTGGCGTTTAGCTCTGTCGTCGCGCAAACTGTTATCCCGGATGTGTTTGTCAAAAAAACAGCGGATGGAGGGTGGCGCGTTGAACTTAACAGTGACACATTGCCTCGCGTTCTGTTGAATCAGCGCTATTATGCCGAAATCACCAAATTAGCTCAGTCTAAAGACGACAAATCTTATATGACCGATTGTTATAATGATGCTAACTGGCTGATTAAAAGTTTAGATCAGCGCGCAAAAACTATTTTGAAGGTTTCAACAGAAATTGTGCGCCAGCAGGATGCTTTTATGATTCACGGCGTTCAGCATTTGCGCCCATTAAACTTAAAAACTGTTGCGGAAGCTATCTCGATGCACGAATCTACCGTCAGCCGGGTGACTACAAATAAGTATATGTCGACGCATCGCGGCGTTTTTGAACTTAAATATTTCTTCACATCCGCCATTGCTTCGTCACATGGCGGGGATGCTCATTCAGCTGAAGCGGTGCGGGACAAGATAAAAAAACTCATCGAAATCGAAGATATATCCACTATTTTATCCGACGACAAGATTGTGGATATTCTGAAGGGGCAGGGTATTGATATAGCGCGCCGCACGGTGGCGAAATATCGTGAAGCCATGCATATTCCGTCTTCTGTGCAAAGACGGCGGCTTAAAAAAGAACCAGCTTAATCAAAGGCTTGAGAGGTAGTTGGACGTAAGTTTGCCCAAGGGCTTGCGTTGCTAAAAAGCGCCTCTACCAGAGCGGTAATGCAGTTATTAGCGTCATCAAAGCTTGATTGACACGGGTATCGCACCCATCTATGGTCCGCGCCGTCAGCCCAGTTGTTTGGGTTAGATATTGAGCGCCGCGGGGCTGAATAAGGTCTTTCTTTTGTGGGAACTTTGCAAGTGCATTCCATGAAAGAACGCGGGCCGATATGAGGATTGCGACCTGAGTCAGGATCGGATCAAGCGCCTGGGATGAAAAGTTCCCAAAGACCGGCAATGAGTTGTTTCGAATAAACAGGACTATAAAGTATGCAAATCAACGTTGTTGGAAAACACATTGATATTGGTGATGCATTGAAAGGGCATGTTGAGGCTAATTTATCAGAATATATTGGCAAGTATTTCTCTCGGCCAAGTCAAGCGCATGTCGTTTTTTCTCGAGAGGGGTCGACATTTCGGTGTGACTGCGTGGTTCATTTGGATTCTGGCATGATCCTTCGAAGTTCCGGCTTATCAGGTGATATCTATGCTTCTTTTGATGAGGCGGCCGAACGTATAACCAAACGAACGCGGCGTTATAAGCGCCGCCTCAAAAATCACCACAATACAAAGCAAGCGGTCAATGAAGTGGCGGCTTTAGATTATGTTATTGCCGCTGAAAATGACGCCGGTGAAGAACCTGAAGATTTGCAGCCTGTCATCGTCGCGGAGACAGTGACGCATATCAGGCGTCTTTCCGTAGGCGACGCCGTAATGCAACTTGATCTCGCTGATGCTCCAGTCGTCGTTTTTCGTCGAGAGGTCGATGGGGAATTGAATGTGGTTTACCGCAGGCCAGACGGAAATATCGGCTGGATAGATCCCCAATCTGATAAAGTAACGGATGCTTGAATTCTCTCCTTAACTATTCAGGCGTATTATTATACGCCAGGAATATTTTGAGCATAAATTTTTGATTCATCTTTCTTGTGAAACGTTAAACGATCAAGCATGGAACTTAGCCATTTGATAACGCCTAAAGCCATCATGGCGCAGGTTCGGGCAAGCAGTAAGAAGAAAGTTCTTCAGCAGCTTTCCGCTCATGCGGCGGAGCTGACCGGTGTAAAAGAGACAGTAATTCTCAACGCGCTTCTTGAGAGGGAAAAATTGGGGTCAACCGGTGTAGGGCATGGGGTTGCGATCCCTCATGCCCGATTAGATGCTATCGATTGCGTTTATGGCGTGTTCGCCCGGCTTGCGGAATCTGTAGATTTTGATTCTGTAGATGACCATCCCGTCGATTTGGTGTTTCTTCTTTTGGCGCCAAAAGACGCCAGTGTAGATCATCTGAAGGCGCTACACCGCGTCTCTCGATTATTACGAGAGAAACAACTTCGGACAAAGCTGCGCGGCGCAAACGATGCGGGCGCTCTTTATGCATTATTGACCAATGCAGGCGAGCAACAGGTTTTTTCAATAGAGCCGCCGCACTCTAAAGCCTCATAGAATGTTTTTTTGAATAGAGACAGATTATACTTGCTCATTCCTGTTACTTCAGTCTGCGCCAATTTGCGCTCGATGAAGGGGCGAAGAAGGCGCCGCTGCGTCCGCGCCGGGTTCTTTGCCATATCTCTCATGCCATAACATGAAGGCGAGAAGACCCCAAAGAGTTGTGGTGTGGTTGTGCGTTTTGGCCAGGTGTTGGTTCAGCAAAAGTTGCACATGATCTGAATTGAAATACCCAGCATCATTGATGCGATTTGGTGACAAAGTATCGCAGAGGAGATCTTTCAACTCTCCACAAAACCAC
>JAJFIM010000275.1 GCA_021774995.1 Alphaproteobacteria bacterium
GCCGATTGCGCGGGCGCGGGAAATTTCTCCGGCCAATCTGTTTAGAGATCTTGTCGCCCCCGCCCTGCGGCGCCCATCCATTGGGTTTATGATGGCGTCTATCGCTGCTTTTTCTGCGCTTGGCCTGCTGGCGGTGGCGATGACGCCTTACAAAAGTTTTGCGTGGATGTTTTTGGCGGGTGCTGGCGCGGTTTTTGTCCTGTTGCGGCTTGAGGCGGCCGGGTTGATGGCATTGGCCAAATCCGCCGGCCGCCCGCGCCATCCTGGCCTGCGTTTGGCGTTGACTAATCTTTACCGGCCCGGCGCGCCCACTGTCAGTGTGGTCCTGTCGCTGGGACTGGGGTTGACTTTGTTAGTTGGCGTCTCACAGATTGACGGCAATATAACCAATCAGATCTCCGAACAGATTCCCGACCGCGCGCCGTCATTTTTTATGCTTGATATTCGCCGTGATCAAGTGACGGCTTTTGACGCATTGGTTGCCTCTTTCCCGCAGGCGCAAGATTTCCAACGCGTTCCGATTGTGCGCGCCTCCATCACCAAAGTGAATGGCGCGCCCTCAGACCAGGTCGTTATGAATCCTGACTCGCGCTGGGTCTTGGAGGATGAAAGAAATATTACGTATACGGATACAATGCCGGAGAATTCCGCTGTTGTTGCCGGCGCGTGGTGGGGGCCCTATTATCAGGGGCCGCCGGCCATCTCGATCGGCGATAAGATCGCCAGGGATTTGGGCGTGGGTTTGGGGGACAGTCTTAGCTTCCAAATTGTCGGACGCGAGATCGAGGCGGTGATCGCCAATTTGCGCGCAGTGGATTTTACCCAAGGCGGGATGAACTTTGCCGTGATCTTCGCGCCGGGCGCGCTTGAGCAGGCGCCGCAACAGCATTTGGCGACCTTGCGCCTTGGCGCCGACGAAGAAGAGGCCTTTCAAAAGGCGGTCACGGACGCCTTCCCCAATGTTTCTGTAATCTGGGTGCGCGAAACCGTTGAGGCGGTCAAAGGGCTGCTGCAGGATCTGGGGCTTGCCGTGCGGGCCACCAGCGCGATCACGTTATTGGCGGGGGTCTTTGTATTGGCCGGCGCCATGGCGTCGGGACATCGCCGCCGGGTCTATGACGCGGTGATTCTGAAAGTGTTGGGAGCGACAAAGCGGCGCATAATGGCCGCTTATTTGCTGGAATATGCACTATTGGGGTTGGGGACGGCGGCGGTGGCGGCCGGGGTTGGCGCGCTGGCCTCTTATTTGATCGTCTCGGGCCTTTGGGGGGAGGGGTGGGTATTCTACCCGCTCACACTGGCGCTCACTGTGTTCGGCGCGGGGGCAATCACCGCTCTTCTGGGCTTTGTGGGCACATGGCGGGCGCTCACGCAAAAACCAGCGGCGATCCTTCGCGCAGAGTAAGGTGATTAACGCCTTGTTAACCCGTTGGAATTCTACCGATTTCTCGTCGGTTTTACTTGAAACTTTACCTGCGATACCCAATATTAAGCTCATAACCATTTTCGTTTAGGGACTATGGAGAGGAAACCCCATGGCAGATTTTCAAGATCGCCCCCTCAGGCACCAAGCAACCGTTACGCGGGCGCATGAAATTGACGAGGGGCTGCGCAGCTATATGCTGCGCATCTATAATTACATGGCCATGGGGGTGGGACTGACTGGCGTGGTAGCTTATATCACCGCAAATACACCCGCTTTGATGGGGGCGATTTACGGCACGCCGCTGCAATGGGTTGTGATGCTGGCGCCTCTTGGCGTCGTGTTTTTTCTTTCCGCCAAGATCAACTCCATGAGCGCTTCGGCGGCCCAGGCGACGTTTTGGGTTTTTGCCGGTCTTATCGGCCTGTCGATCGCTTATATCTTTGTTATTTACACGCAAGCCAGCATTGCGCGGGTGTTTTTCATCACTTCCGGAATGTTCGGCGCCATGAGCCTTTACGGCTATACCACCAAACGCGATCTCACCGGCATGGGGTCATTTTTGTTCATGGGCCTTATCGGCATTATCATCGCCATGGTGGTCAATATATTCTTGCAATCTGCGGCGATTCAGTTTGCCGTTTCCGTGCTGGGCGTATTGATTTTTACGGGACTCACCGCCTATGACACCCAGGCCATCAAAGAAATGTATTATGAGGCCGACGATTCGGAGACCATGAGCAAAAAAGCCATCATGGGCGCCCTGCGTCTTTATCTCGACTTTATCAACCTGTTCCTGATGCTCTTGCGTTTGCTCGGAAATCGCAATTAGGACGAACTATAATTTACAAAAATGAATGAGCCCCTGGCCTCAATGGCCGGGGGCTTTTTCGCATCTGAGTTCTAATCCACAAGGGCCATCAGGCGTTTGTCCAGAACCTTCAGTACACGGGTTAGATCCGGTCCCCGCTTCATGGTCAAGCCTGTGGCGGCAATCACGGCATAGGCGCCCTGCCGCCGGGCGAGTTGTGGGCGTTTTTCCACCCGGAACAAAGGCGTTTCGCACGAGCGGCGGAATATGCTGAAAATTGCGGCGTCACGCAAATGATCAATGGCGTAATCACGCCACAACCCGCGCGCAACGCCGGCGCCGTATGTGCCTAATATGGCGGTGAGTTCTTTGCGTTCGAAGCTGACGAGTGTCGAGGGCTTGGAGCGGATGGGAAAACGGGTAACTGAACCCATTCCTGATGCAGCGCCGAAAGAAGAATGATTGGTTTTCATATTCCGCCAAGGATGGCGCGTTTTGTTGTGAATTTCAAGACAGCGCGTGATGTGAGGGCCTTTGATATTGATACGCACAAAAATGCCTAATTTCGGCCTTTTGACCGCCCTAAAGCGGGGCCATGATTCACGTGTTGGTAAGGCCCGATCTTGAGTTTGAGACCGGTTTTTGTAGCCCCCCAGCCCCACGGATCTCAGGCAATGGGTCGGGCCGACCAACTTTCATCGGGAGATGCGCTATGGGCGGACAGGATAAAGATAATGAAGACCGCGCGGTCTGGGATTTGGAATATCGTGCGGAACTCAAATCAACATTGCGCCGGACTTTTGGCCGCGGTTTTTTAAAAGGCCTGGCTCTCGATAGTTTTGCCGCGCGCGAAGAAAAAAGAGACGCGGCTAAAATTATTCCTTTTCAGGCAAAAAAAGCACGCCGCGGCTGAACGCTTGCAACGTTCTGAGCGCCACCAAAGCGACGATGACCGTGGTCACGCCCAACAAAATGATGGCGAAATTTTCGATGGCGCGCGATCCCGTTGCCTGCCCATAACGCCAAGCGGCAATGGTCATGGCGTCGAGGGGAAATGTGTAGGCCCACCAGGACAAGGCAAAGGGCAGTTGGCTAAAAAGCCGGATCAGAGAAAAAACCAACATTGTGGTTGTCAGAGCGCTGTAAAAGAGAATGCGCGCAAATGCATCGATCTCACCGCCCATTAATGTCTGGTATGACATGAAGCCCAGGGCGGGCGGGGTAATGATGATGAACAG
>JAJFIM010000276.1 GCA_021774995.1 Alphaproteobacteria bacterium
CATTGTAGTTTTGCAAGTAATAGGAAAAGGCATTTGCAACATCCGCATAAGCGGCGCGCTGTGCGAGGCGTCCGTCATGGCTATGCGTCTGGAAGGCATAGAGCGTAGCTTGCCGGTAACGGGGCGCAAAAACGCGGCCCGCTCCATTGAAAGCGCTGGCCTGCGCCGGCAGAGCAACATCACTGACCCGGATGCCGGCTTTTCTGCTTGTAATTGGGCCATTCCATTCCTGTGATGTGTAATATGTGGAGGGATGCACATAAAAGACATCCGCCTCCGGTTCCATGGCGATGGCCATGACGCCACCGGGTACATCTTTGGCTCGTGATGATTTCCAGGGCAGGGCCGCCCATGCATCATCGCTTTCATAGTGCGGCGTTGCCGGTTGAATATAGGTCTGAAAGGGGGTCCGGGGATTGATAAAAAAACGGCCAATTTTCTCGCGTTGAGAAAAAGCCATGAAGATCCCGACAATCAAGATCGCTAAGACGCCCAAAATACCGTAAAAAATAGGCCGATTCACAGGTGTACTGAGCCCCTCAACATAAAGTCATTTTCTGCGCGCATTGCTATTGGCCCTATTGAGATCCCCTCCTCAAAACCCATGCCAATGAAAGCTTGCCTTGATTTGAATGTTCGGCAGTTTGGTTTTGGCTTTATAGAGTGTTGCATAGGCAGTTGAGGGTCAACCATTTCAGATTCGAACTTTTTAAAGTATATGTCAAAATTGATAATCCAGTTGAACTCCGGCGGCGCTGGGGATACTCCATGATACAGGCGTCCAAGCGCGCCGACAAATACCAGTTTGGGCATTCTTGGGATGAGGAAGAGGCCTTTTTTTGGTCAAATAATCGTGATTTAACTTAGTTTTTGAATGTTTAGAAAAAATGACTCCCTTATCCCTCCCGCATGTGATGGCGAAAACCAAATGAATATAAAATTTAATGAGTAACGCCCCTGAACCTGACAAAGAAGCTGAGGGTTCGAAATCGACCGCTGAAAAGGGACGCAGGACGCATTTTTTTCGCTGGCTTCGAACCAGTTTTATTACCGGCATTGTCATCGCCGCTCCTATCGGAATCACGATTTATGTCACTTTGGCTTTTATCGGATTTGTTGATGATCGCGTGACGCCGCTTATTCCGGACCGCTATAATCCTGAGAGCTATTTACCATTCTCGCTGCCCGGACTGGGCGTTTTGGTGATGGTGGCGGCCTTAACCTTGCTTGGGGCGGCGGCTGCGAATTTATTTGGGCGCTCTTTGCTGACTTACGGCGAGAGAGTCGTCGAACGGATGCCTGTAGTTCGTAATATTTACAATGCTTTAAAGCAGATTTTTGAGACAGTTATTGCGCAAAGCGACAGCACGTTTCAAGAAGTCGGCCTGATCGAATATCCGCGCAAAGGCCTCTATGCCATTTGTTTTATAACCACTTCCACCAGCGGTGAGATTAAGGGTCTTATTGACGAGGATCTCTATAGCGTTTTTCTCCCCACGACGCCGAATCCCACTTCCGGGTTTTTACTCTTCGTGCCGCACAAAGACATCACGCTTTTGGACATGTCGGTGGAAGAGGCGGCAAAAATGGTTATATCAGCGGGACTTGTTGAGCCTGGGCAGAATGGCGTTCCGGTGATTGAGCGAAAAGACATGAAGTTGAAAAACGTGAGTCCAAAGCGATCTGATTAAATTCAGCCCGCCCGAAGGAAGCGCACCGCTTCTTCCCTTTCAAACAAATAGAGCAGCGTTCTGAGGGCCTTACCGCGCGGGCTGATGAGGTCGGGATCTTTGGATAGTGCGAGCGCGGCGTCATTGCGGGCAAGCGCCATCAGGTCTCCATGGATCTGAAGATCAGCCAGGCGAAAATCCGGCAATCCGCTCTGCTTTGTGCCCAGCAGTTCCCCCGCGCCGCGGAGTTTCAAGTCTTCTTCAGCAATGCGAAAGCCGTCTTCTGTCTCCCGCATCATGGCCAGGCGCGCCCGGGCGGCGGCGCTCAAAGGCGCATTATAGAGCAGGACGCATGAGGAGTTCCGCGCGCCCCGCCCAACGCGTCCGCGCAATTGATGAAGTTGCGCCAAACCGAATCGCTCCGCCCCTTCGATCACCATGATATTGGCTTCAGGTACGTCCACGCCAACTTCGATGACGGTGGTGGCGACCAGAATTTTTAGTCTGCCAGTTTGGAAATCATCCATCACCGCGTCTTTTTCCGCGCTGCTCATGCGTCCGTGAATGAGGCCGACCGCGGTATCGCCCATAATCTCCCGTAAATGGACATATCTGTCTTCGGCCGCCGTCGCGTTGACCAGTTCGGATTCTTCCACCAAAGGGCAGACCCAGAAAACCCGGTGGTCCTCGCGAACCGCCGTTTTGAGGTGATCGACGATCTGGCCCAATCGTTCAATAGGCATAACGCTGGTGATAATCGGCCGCCGCCCAGGGGGTTTTTCGTCAAGGCGCGACACATCCAGATCACCATAGGCGGTGAGGGTCAATGTGCGGGGAATGGGTGTGGCGGTCATGACGAGGATATCCGTGGCGCCGCCTTTTCCTTGCAGTTGCAAGCGCTGATGGACGCCAAAGCGGTGTTGTTCATCCACCACCGCCAGGGCCAGATCCTTGAAAGTCACGCCTTCCTGAAACAGGGCGTGCGTGCCGATGAGGAGTTGAATAGCGCCGTCTGCAACGCCTTCCAATATCTTGGCGCGTTCGGCGGCTTTGTGACGCCCGGTCAGTAAGGCTATGGTAAAGCCGGCGGCTTGAGCGAGTGGCTCAATGAAGGAGAAATGCTGGCGCGCGAGAATTTCCGTCGGCGCCATCAACGCCCCTTGCGCCCCTGTTTCTATGGCGGAGCAGAGGCCCAGCAAGGCCACCACGGTCTTGCCCGAACCGACATCGCCCTGGAGCAGACGCATCATGCGCGTGGGGGCTTCCATATCGCTGGAGATGTCTTTTAACGCCCGCTCTTGCGCTCCCGTCAATTGGTAACCGACATGAGAGAGGATGATTTTTGCCAAGGCGCCGCTTGCCGTGATTGAGCGTCCGCCGGTTTTGCGTAAATGAGCGCGCATCAGCGCCAGGGCCAGTTGATTGGCCAATAATTCATCATAAGCCAATCGTTCCCGCGCCGGAGAGGGGGGAGAGAGGTCTTCGCGGCTTTCGGGCGTGTGGGCGCGCATCACGGAATCAGACCATGAGGACCAGTCCCGTTGTTTCAGCAAGGCGGCGTCCTGCCATTCCGCAAGGGGTGGAACCCGCTCCAGGGCGCGCGCCACGGCCTGATTCATGGTTTTGGGCGTGAGACCCGCCGTCACGCGGTAAACCGGCTCAATGAGGGGCAAAGTATCTTCTTCATCCAGTGGGACGATATAATCGGGGTGGGTGATCTGAATTTCGTCTTGATACCGGGCCACATGCCCACTCACGAGCCGGATTTCCCCTTTGGGGAGCACGCGTTTGAGGTAATCCACATGGGGGTGGAAGAACACCAGGGTCAAATACCCCGTATCGTCAAAGCACCGAACCTTGTAAGGCAAGCGTTTGGTTGCGGCGGGAATATGCTTATCCACGGTGATCTGGATGGTGGCTATAGTCCCTTCCTCCGCCGCGCTCACTTTGGGGCGCGTGCTGCGATCAATGAGGTTGATGGGCAAATGCCAAAGGAGATCGGCGATATGGGGACCCGCCGCGCGCTCAATGAGAGGCGCCAAGCGCTTGCCCACGCCGGGCAGCGATAAAGGCGTGTCAAACAGTGGAAAAAGGATCTCTGGTCGCATAAAAAGATACGTATAACGCTTTGCAGTGGGTCAATAAATCTGGCTCAATAGTAACACAGGAAAGAGTGGATC
>JAJFIM010000277.1 GCA_021774995.1 Alphaproteobacteria bacterium
TAACGTCTTGGTGGTAGAGCAGGCGGAAGGAGGGGATGGCGATCACAAGAAGGATCACGATGGGCACAAAGGTCCAGACCACCTCGATCAATGTGTTGTGGCTGAATTTGGCGGGCGACGGATTGGCGCGCGCATTAAACCGCACCGCAACAATCACCAGGAGGGCAAGAATAAAAAAGGAGACGATGCCTATGATCCACAGAAGGAAGTTATGGAAACCGGTTATCTCGTGCATGATGGGGGTGACCGCTTCTTGGAATCCCATCTGCCATTCGCGCGGTTGATCGGCCAGGGCCGCATCCGCGCTCAATAAACTCACGCCAATTACCGCCAGAACGCTGAAAAAACCGAAAATCCGCATGTCTCTTGCTCTCATTGGTTAAAATCCATGCCGGAAGGACCTAAAAAGCCGCACCGCATGGGCGCAACGCTTACGCCGCTCAGACAAAATATTCAACACCCCCGCCGTCATTTTGGCCCCTTTCTTAACGCGCCTTGAAGAACGAAAGCCAAGCGCATTCACTGGGGCCCGGACGTTAAGCGACGAAAGGCGCCCGGTATAACGCAGTACGAAATTCATGAAACTGGGGCGGACCGCGAGAGCCTCCTACCCAACACCCGCTTCTGATTTGTCAAATCACCCTAAAGCGTTACCTGATTCGGCCCAATATGCCAGCCCTTCTTGCGACCTTTTGCCACAAGCGGGCTCTTCTCACGACCCGCTTCAACCGATAGAGAGGCGATAAATACCGGAAAGGCGCGAACTATGCTATACTAGGCCGCGTCCTTTTGATTTCAGCTCACGAGAGGATGGAAAACCATGCTTAGGCTTTCTCTCATCGCCATCGCCATCGCGCTCGCCGGGTTGCTTGCCCCTCTTCGCGGCGCTCATGCGCAAAGCGTGACGGTGTTCGGCAATTCAGACGCTCAACAATGTTATATCCAGACCAGATTGTTTTCAGGCGGCTCCAGCGCCCTCACCATTTGCAACAAAGCATTGAAGTCGCCTGATTTAACCAGAAAGGACCGGGCGGCGACTCTGGTCAACCGCGGCATCAATTATACGCGGTCGGAAAGACACGCCTTGGCGCTGGCTGATTTCGAAAACGCGTTAAAAATTTCACCCTCCCTCGCTGAAGCCTTTCTCAACCGCGGAAATACTTTTATTTACACAAATCAGTTCGACCGCGCCTTGGCGGATTACAATCGCGCCCTTGAACTGGGCGCTAAAGAGGCGCATGCAGCCTATTACAACCGGGGACTGGCTTATGAGGCCTTGAGAGATCTGGAGCACGCCTATCTCGATTTTCTTCAAGCGCAAAAATTACGGCCAAACTGGTCCTTGCCCGCAGAACGGATTGAGCGCTATGAGGCGGCCGATTTCCGGAATGCAAAATAAAGTCCCCTAAATCAAACAGGATTGACGCGCGCCCATGACAAATCCCGACATCACCGATCTTTTCTTTTCGCAAACAGGCATGGATCGCCCCCGCATACAGTCAACCGTTGAAGACGCTCTGAAGGACTGCGACGATGGCGAACTCTTTCTTGAATACAGCCAGTCGGAAAGTTTTGTTTTTGACGACGGCCGCCTGAAAAACGCCAGCTTTGACACATCCCAGGGGTTTGGCCTGCGCGCCGTGGCGGATGAAGCAACCGGCTACGCCCACGCCTCTGAACTTAGCGAAGCGGCCATCAAGCGCGCCGCATCCTCCGTTCAAGCCATTAAATCGGGCCATAGCGGCATCCTCGCTGAAGGCCCGGCCAAAACCAATGCGCATCTTTATACCGCTGACAACCCGCTGAACGCTGTGGATTTTGAGACAAAAGTCCAATTGCTCAAAGACATTGACGCGTATGCCCGGGCGAAAGACGCCAATGTGCGGCAAGTGTCGTGTTCGCTGTCGGGCGAGTGGCAGGCGGTGGAAATTCTGCGCCCAAACGGCGACGCCGTGCGCGACATCCGGCCCCTGGTGCGCCTCAATGTGTCCGTAGTGGTGGGCGATGGCGACCGCCAGGAACAGGGAAGCGATGGGGCGGGCGGGCGCACCGGCTACGCCGCCTATCTCGATCCGGCCCATTGGCGGCGCCAAGTCGATGAAGCGCTGCGCCAGGCCCTGGTCAATCTTGACGCGGCGCCCGCGCCGGCGGGCGAAATGAGCGTGGTGCTCGGCCCGGGTTGGCCGGGAATTTTGCTGCATGAAGCCATCGGCCATGGATTGGAAGGCGATTTCAACCGCAAGAAAACATCCGCCTTCGCCGGTCTGATGGGAACGCAGATCGCCGCCAAAGGCATCACCGTTATTGATGACGGCGCAATCGCCGCGCGGCGCGGGTCGCTCAGCGTCGATGACGAAGGCACGCCCACCAGCGCCACCACGCTGATCGAAGACGGCGTTCTTGTCGGTTATTTACAGGACCGCATGAACGCGCGTCTGATGGGGATGAGGCCCACCGGCAATGGACGGCGCGAATCTTATGAATGCCCGCCTTTGCCCCGCATGACCAACACGTTCATGAAGGCGGGCGAGACGCCGCCGGGTGAAATTCTTAGCGCCTGCAAGGACGGCCTTTATGCGGTTTCCTTTGGCGGCGGCCAGGTTGACATCACCAACGGCAAATTCGTCTTGTCCTGCACTGAGGCTTACCTTGTGAAAGACGGTAAAATCGGCGCGCCGGTCAAAGGCGCGACCCTCATCGGCAACGGCCCTGACGTTCTCACCAAGGTTTCCATGGTCGGCAATGATCTGAAACTCGATCCGGGCATCGGCACCTGCGGCAAAGGCGGGCAAGGCGTGCCCGTGGGCGTGGGCCAGCCCACCCTCATGATCAGCGGACTG
>JAJFIM010000278.1 GCA_021774995.1 Alphaproteobacteria bacterium
GTGGTGAGCGCCATCCCGGGGATCCCCGCTGGGACGCCCGATAGGCGCACAAGCACCGCATCAAACCAGCCGCAGCGCCGGGAGCGGCCGGTCACCGTGCCAAACTCATGGCCCTTTTCGCCCAGGTGCTGGCCGATCTCATTTGTCTGTTCGGTGGGAAACGGTCCTTCCCCCACGCGCGTTGTGTAGGCCTTGGTTATGCCGAGAACATAATTCAGCGCTGAAGGGCCAAGGCCGGAGCCCGCAGCCGCCTGCCCCGCCACCGTGTTTGATGAGGTGACGAAGGGGTAAGTGCCGTGATCAATGTCAAGCAGCATGCCTTGCGCGCCTTCGAACAGAATGCGTTTACCCGCCCGGCGCATCTCATCCAGTCGCCGCCACACGGGCGCCGCATAAGGCAAGACTTTGACCGCCACGTCTTTTAGGTCTTTCAGCAGCGCTTGCCCGTCCACATCCTCCGCGCCATAGCCCCGGCGCAATGCGTTGTGGTGGATCAACAATCCATCCACCTTCGCCGCCAGCGCATCGTCATCATCGGCGAGATCGACAACGCGCAGCGCGCGGCGCCCCACTTTGTCTTCATAGGCGGGTCCGATGCCGCGTTTGGTGGTGCCGATGCGCACCGCGCCTGCGCCCCCTTCGCGCAATACGTCCAATTCGCGGTGAAGGGGGAGAATCACCGTGGCGTTTTCAGCAATCAGAAGATTGTCCGGCGTGATCGTGACCTTTTGCGCGCGCAGCCGTTCCATCTCTTCAACCAGCGCCCAGGGGTCAACCACCACGCCATTGCCGATAACCGACATCTTGCCTTGACGCACAATGCCGGAAGGCAGCAGGCTCAACTTATAAACTTCACCGTCAATGACAAGGGTATGCCCGGCATTGTGGCCGCCTTGAAAACGCACGACGACGTTCGCCCGCTCCGACAGCCAATCGACAATTTTACCCTTGCCTTCATCGCCCCACTGAGCGCCGACCACAACCACATTCGCCATTGGATAGAGTTCTCCTTAACGTCGCGGCGCACCCCTTTTGTCAAGCCGCAGAATGACAATTTTACGCGTTTGCACCCAAAATCAAGGTCGTCTTGTAACGTGAATAGCGCCTGGCAACCAGTCCTTAAAACGACAATGCCTTGGCCTGGAGCACATGGGGCAGGCTCGTCACCTTTTCCAACACGTCCGTACCGACTGGCTGATCCACTGCGACCATTGTGATCGCCTCGCCGCCATTTTCCGCCCGGCCCAGATTAAACGTTGCGATATTGAGGCCCGCATCGCCCAAAGCGGTTCCCAGCGAGCCAATAAAACCGGGTTTGTCTTCATTCACAACATACAGCATATGCGGCGCCAGGGACGCTTCCATATTGATGCCTTTAATCTGGATCAAACGCGGATTGCCGTCGGAAAAGACCGTGCCGGCGACGCCGCGCTCCTGACGCTCCGTCGTGACGGTGAGGCGCACATAGCTTTCAAAGACGCCTTGGGCGTCCCGCGTAACTTCAGAGATTCGAATCCCCCGCTCCTTTGCGACAACCGGCGCGTTGACCATATTCACTTCCGAGACCAGAGGGCGCAACAACCCTGCAAGCGCGGCGGCGGTCAGCGGTTTGGTGTTCTGCTCCGCCACCACGCCTTCATATTCAATCTGCACGCCGGTGATCGCGGTCTCGGTCAACTGTCCGGCAAAAAGGCCTAGCTGTTCGGCAAGGGAAATATAGGGTTTGAGCTGCGCCGCTTCATCGGCGCCGATCGAGGGCATGTTCAATGCATTGATGACGGCGCCGGTCAGCAGAAAATCAGAGATTTGTTCGGCCACTTGCAACGCGACATTTTCCTGCGCCTCACGGGTGGACGCGCCAAGGTGAGGGGTTGCGACAAAGCCTTCCGTTCCAAACAAGACGCTTTCGCGCGCCGGTTCCTGCTCGAACACATCCAATGCCGCCCCCGCGACATGACCGCTGTCGAGCGCCGCCTTCAGAGCCGCCTCGTCAATGAGACCACCGCGTGCGCAATTGACAATGCGCACCCCTTGTTTTGTTTTATTGATGGCGTCGGCGCTGAGGATATTACGGGTTTTGTCCGTGAGCGGCGTGTGCAGCGAAATAAAGTCCGCGCGGGCCAGAAGCGCATCCAGCTCAACTTTTTCAATGCCCAATTCCCCCGCCCGCTCCGCCGAGAGATAAGGGTCATAGGCGATCACTTTCATGCACAGGCCTTTGGCGCGGTCCGCCACGATGCCGCCAATATTACCGCAGCCGATAATGCCCAGCGTCTTGCCGGTCACCTCGCTGCCCATGAAGCGCGATTTTTCCCATTTGCCCGCTTGCGTCGAAATATCGGCCTGGGGAATCTGGCGCGCCAAAGACATGATCATGGCGATGGCGTGCTCGGCCGTGGTGATGGAATTGCCGAACGGCGTGTTCATCACCACAATGCCTCTGGCGGTGGCGGCCGGAATGTCAATATTGTCCACGCCAATCCCGGCGCGGCCAATAACTTTCAAATTTTGCGCCGCCGCGATGACGTCCGCCGTTACTTTTGTGGCCGAGCGCACTGCAAGCCCGTCATATTGGTCGATGATGCTTACCAACTCTTCTTTTGAGAGCCCTACTTTCACATCGACGTCAAGCCCGCGATTGCGAAATATCTCCGCCGCAGCGGGGCTTAGTTTGTCTGAGATCAATACCTTTGGCATGGGATAATATCCTGTAGACGTTCATGATGATTGAAAAATTAATCTTTATACGGCGGGAAACCACGTTAAGCGGCTGAAAGATCCGCAACCACTCTGGAACAAGCCCAGTCCAGCCAGGGAAGAAGCGCTTCCAACTCATCGCGTTCAATCGTCGCGCCCGCCCATATCCGCAAGCCCGGCGGCGCGTCGCGGTAAGAGGCAATATCAAAGGCCACGCCTTCAGCGTCCAGCAAAGCGCTGAGTTTTTTCGCGGCGACGCCTTGTTCTTCGGCGCTTAAGGCAGAGATACGCGGATCGACAATTTTAAGACAGACAGACGTGTTGGAGCGCGTCGCCGGATCAACATTCAGAAAATCAACCCAATCGGTTTTTGCAGCCCAAGCTTCGATCAACGCCAAATTGCCGTCCGCCCGCTCCACCAGCCCCGGCAAACCGCCAATGCCCTTTGCCCAATTCAGCGCGTCCAGATAATCTTCAACGCACAGCATGGAAGGCGTGTTGATGGTCTCGCCACGGAAGATCCCCTCGATCAATTTACCGCTTTTTGTGAGGCGGAAAATTTTCGGCATCGGCCAGGGCGGCGTATAACTCTCCAAGCGCTCCACCGCGCGCGGGCTTAAAACAGCCATGCCGTGCGCCGCTTCGCCGCCCATCACTTTTTGCCATGAAAAAGTCGTCACATCGAGTTTCGGCCAGTCGAGGTCTTGCGCAAAAGCAGCGGATGTCGCGTCGCATATGGTGAGCCCCGTACGATTTTGCGCAATCCAATCGGCATTAGGCACGCGCACGCCAGACGTGGTGCCGTTCCACGTGAACACGACATCGCGATTAAAATCAACCTGGGCCAAATCAGGAAGCGCGCCGTAATCCGCCTTCATGAGTCGCACATCATCCAATTTTAATTGCTTGGCTACGTCCGTTACCCAGCCCGCGCCAAAACTTTCCCAGGCCAGCATATCGACACCGCGCGCCCCCAGGAGCGACCACAGCGCCATTTCCACTGCGCCCGTATCGGAGGCCGGCACAATACCGATTCGGTAATCAGCCGGCACGCCCAATATTTCCCGCGTCAGCTCAATCGCTTGGCTAAGTTTTGCTTTACCCGGGCTTGATCGGTGCGATCGGCCGAGGCAGGCGTTATCAAGATTTTGAAGGGACCATCCAGGGCGCTTGGCGCAAGGTCCGGAGGAGAAAGTCGCACGCGCCGGGCGCACCGGCGGTTTCATTAGTTCAGTCATGTTGGCTATTCCTTCCAGAATAGAAGCATCCCGTTGGGGGGATGTGGCCCGCCGTCCATATAGGCGCGGGGCTGACCGGTGTCAATAACAAGAATTTCGATTCGAATGCGCCGCCTCCTATTCCCTTTGATCACAGTGGCGGTTATGGTCAGATTCTTGCTGCGCAAACCTTGCCTTCGCGTGTTTTATCGCAGCGCCTTATCATCCCGTTTGAGACGACAAGCATTCATGGACACCGATCGGAAATTTTCGGATTGGCTGATGCTGGGCCTGTTGGTCCTTATATTTGGTCTTTCTTTTGTTTGGTTGAAAGTGACAATCGCGTCGATTCCCGCTGTCACCACGGCGGCGGCGCGCACAGGGCTCGGGTTTTGTTTTCTCTTTATCGTGATGAAGGTAAAAGATATTCACTGGCCCGCCTTGTATATACAAAGCGAGACAGAAAAAGAACGCCGCCTCAATCCGATCTGGCGCACGCTTGTGGTGATCTCCATTGTTGGCCTCGCCGTGCCGCAAGCGCTGATCGCGTGGGGGCAGCAATATGTTGATTCCGGTCTGGCGGGCATTCTGCTGGCTTTCATGCCGCTGTCCACAGTATTGCTGGCCGCCTTCTTCATCCCCGGCGAACATCTGACGCCTGTGCGTCTGGCGGGTTTTAGTTTGGGTTTTATTGGCATCTGCGTTCTTGTCGGTCCGGACGCATTGTTCCATTTGGGGGATAGCCGCGAAGCATTATTAGGACAAATGGCCATTGTCGGCGGCGCAATCTGTTACGGCGCCGGCGGCGTGATCGTGCAGCGCATGGCGCCCATTGATCCGATTGCGGCCGGCGCCGCGCAGACTTTTCTTGCAACGCTGTTCCTGACGCCTGTCGCCCTGGCGGTTGAAACGCCGTGGGCTTTGTCTCCCAGTTTGGCGTCTATGGTCGCCCTGGCGGGGCTGGGGATTATCTCAACCGGATTGTTCACTTATCTTTTCTTTGTTCTTGTGCGCTCTGCGGGCGCCTCATTCATGGCTCAAACAAGCTATCTAGGGCCGCCAGTAGCTGTATTGATGGGCGCTATCTTTTTGGCGGAAAGGCCGGGCGCAAACGCCTTTATCGCACTGGCTCTCATACTTCTTGGCGTCGCCTTGGCGCAAACAAAACTGGGCGCCGTTCTTGGCTCAATCAAAAGACGGCAACGACCATGATGCTCGCCCGCCCACCCTATTTAAAAGTTAAGGCGTCCCATGCAGACTGAACACAGCCTAAAGGATTGGGGTCTACTGACGATCCTCGTCGTTTTCTGGGGCTCCGCTTTTTTGATGATCGCGGTCGCGGTTGAGACCATTCCGCCGCTCACCCTGTCTGCGGCGCGGTTGAGCCTGGCGACCGGCGTCCTGTTTTGCGCACTCAAAATATCGGGAGAATCCCTCCCCCCTCTTTTTCTTCAAGACGCGCACGTCAAAAAAACAAACCCTGTTTGGCTTTCATTGCTGGGCGTCGGGCTCGTCGGCAACGCTTTGCCGTTCTTGTTGCTGGCGTGGGGTCAAACTGAAATCCCCTCCAGCATCGCAAGTATTTATATAGGGTTTTCCCCGTTGGCAACGCTGGTGCTGGCGCATTTTTTGATCCGCGGCGAGCCGATCACACGCCCTTCCGCGCTCGGATTTTTTCTCGGATTTGTTGGGATCTGTGTCTTGATGGGACCCACCGCATGGGCGCAATTCAAACTCCAGGACGGCGCACTCGTTCTTCAAATCGCCATTATCATCGCCGCCCTTTGCATGGGATTGAGTAACGTTATCGCCAAGCGCATGGCGCCGGTTGCGCCTTTGGGCGCCGCCACGGGCCTGACCCTATTGGCCGCGCTTATTATAACTCCCATCGCCCTTATCGTGGATCGGCCATGGACGCTCTCCCCTTCCGCCCCCTCTTTGGCGATGGCGGCGCTGCTCGGCCTGTTGCCGACGGGATTGGCGAATGTTATTTTCTTCGTCCTCATTCGCCGCACCGGCGCAGTTTTTCTTGCACTGGTGAATTATCTGACGATCCCTTGGGCGGTTTTGATGGGCGTAGCGTTTTTAAGCGAACGGCCCGGCTGGAACGCTGCGCTGGCGCTGGCGCTGATTCTTGGCGGCGTCGGCATAAGTCAAAGCCGCGCCCGCCGCGCGGCTTAACGCGTCAAGCCAAGAATTACAGAGACTTTAGCGTATGCATGTGATTGAGCGGACCACGGCCGCGGCCAAGCCCCGGCGCCGTGGCTAGGGCCTCCTGCACATAAGCGCGCGCCCGCTCAATGGCCGGAACGAGAGACATCTTCTGGGCTAGGCCGGTGGCAATCGCCGACGCCAAAGTGCAACCGGTGCCATGATCATTGTGGGTGCGAAGTCGAGGAGAAGAGAATTCTATCGTTTCCTCTAATGTCATCAAAACATCAGTCACCTGATCGCTTTTCAGATGGCCGCCGGTTATCAGCACCGCCGGGGGGCCGAGGGTGAGAAGCCTCTCTCCCATACGCTTCATGTCCGCCACGCATGTAATTTCACTTCCCGAAAGAAATTCCGCTTCCGTGATATTAGGCGTGATAAGATCAGCCTGAAGAACAAGTTCAGCTTTAAAAACACCAAGCGCCCCGCGATCCATGAGGCTGCCGCCGCCCGTCGCCGTCAGAATTGGATCGACCACCAATGGAACATCGTGCGCCGATCGCTCGATTTCCATTGCCACTGCGTGAATGACGTCTATGGAGCCCAGCGCCCCGGTTTTGATCGCATCTGTTCCGATATCCGACAGAACAGCGCATATCTGGCCGCTCACCACATGAGGGGGGACCTCATGAATGTCAGAAATCCCGTTTGTGTCTTGAACCGTCACCATGGTCAGTGCTGAAGACGCATAGGCGCCGAGCGCGCTGACCGTTTTTATATCGGCCTGGACACCCGCGCCTCCACTGGAATCAGATCCCGCTATCACCAAAACTCGACCTATCATTGCATCCTCTATAGTTACTCTACCTATGATACCCTACTTATTGGTAAAGTTATGCGGTGAAACATTGATAATGAACTTATGCAGAGACCCGCTCAAGGACGCTCACAATATCGCCAACCACCTGTCTCACTTGTTCCTCGTCTAGCCCCTCGGCCATAACCCTGATAAGCGGTTCAGTGCCTGATTTGCGAATTAGCAAACGCCCGCCTTCAGCGAGGCGATTTTCTCCGTCCCGGATGACCGCTTTCACATCTTCGTGGTCGAGAGGAGAGCCTTTTGCATAGCGCACATTTTCCAGAACCTGCGGGAAGCGATCAAAAAGATGACACACATCGCTGACCGTTTTGCCGCTGTCCTGAATCACAGCTAACACTTGGAGAGCCGCAATCAATCCATCCCCTGTCGTGCCGAAATCACTCAAGACAATATGGCCTGATTGCTCGCCGCCAACATTAAATCCATGGCGCCGCATATGCTCCACCACATATCTGTCGCCAACTTGAGTCCGCACGAGAGAAAGATCCATACTTTCCAGATAACGCTCCAGCCCCAGATTAGACATCACCGTGGCGACAATGCCGCCCGCGGTCAGACGGCCCGACTGCGCCCACGACGTGGCCACCAACGCCATCAACTGGTCGCCGTCAACAACAGATCCCTTTTCATCGACCACGATCACCCTGTCAGCATCCCCGTCAAGCGCAATGCCAATATCCGCACCCTGATCTTTAACTTCCTGGCACAAGCGCTCCGGCGCCGTAGACCCGCAATTTTCGTTAATGTTAAATCCGTTGGGGTTGACGCCAAGAGGTATCACATCCGCTCCCAACTCCCACAGCGCAGTGGGCGCCACCCGGTATGCGGCCCCATTGGCGCAGTCCACAACGATTTTGAGCCCTTCGAGACGCAAATGTTTCGGGAAAGTCGCTTTCACAAATTCAATATAGCGCGCCTGCGCATCCTCAATGCGTTTGGCCCTGCCCAGATTATTAGGCAAGGCCAAGCCTTCATCGAGATCGCTCATCATCAACCGTTCGATTTTGAGCTCCACGTCATCTGAAAGTTTGAACCCATCAGGACCGAACAATTTGATGCCATTGTCATGATAGGCGTTATGAGAGGCTGAAATCATCACGCCCAGATCGGCGCGCAATGATCGGGTCAGCATCGCAACCGCCGGCGTCGGCAAAGGACCAAACTGAAAAACATCCATACCCACCGCCGTAAACCCCGCCACCAGAGCCGGCTCTATCATATAACCGGACAGGCGCGTGTCCTTACCGATTACCACCCTGTGCCGATGATCCCCTCGAATAAAGACCCGTCCCGCAGCCATGCCGACCCGGAGGGCTGTTTCTGCGGTCATGGGATCGATATTCGCTGTGCCGCGAATGCCATCGGTGCCGAAATAACGTTTAATCATCGATCTTCGTACTCGTCGAAATTCAAGTGACGCCAGAGCTTAGCCTAGGATTTCACAAAAGTGTTAAGAGACTTGATGTCCCTCAAAAACAGATTTAAAAACTTTTAACGCTTGGCGCGTCTCAAACACATCGTGAACGCGGAATAATTGCACGCCGCACGCCGCGCCGGCCATCACGGCGGCAACTGAACCACCTATCCTCTCACCGACAGCGGCGCCCTTATCAACGGCGCCGATAAAGCTCTTGCGCGAGGCGCCCACCATTACAACACAACCCAGCGCATGAAAAAGAGACAACCCCTGGAGCACGTCAAGATTATGGTCAACCGTCTTGCCGAACCCAATGCCGGGGTCAACGATCAGCCGGGCGCGGGGAATGCCCGCCGCCTCACACGCCTCAATGCGGCGCCTAAGATAATCATAAACATCCAGGAGCGCATTCTCGTAGTCAGGCGAATCCTGCATCGTGTCCGGCGACCCTTGCGCATGCATCAGCACGGCGCTGGCCGGCGTTTGGGCTAAGGCGTTCAGGCTTGCGGGATCATAACTCAGTGCGGAAACGTCATTCCAGAGGGAGGCGCCAAGTTTGTGCGCAGCGCTAAAAACGTCCGGCTTGCGAGTGTCGATGGAGACCAGGCCTGACGCCGCCAGCGCCTCTACGACGGAACTGATGCGCCGTCGCTCTTCGTCTTGGTCCACGGGGGCGGCACCGGGCCGGGTCGATTCGCCGCCCACATCGATGATGGCGGCTCCGGCCGCCCGCAAGGC